>NZ_JAJSPA010000002.1:0-248255 GCF_021282295.1 Halomonas sp. G15
GTCCTGGGAGGGGCTGGGGCTGCCCGGTGCCGCCTGGGCCACGGCGATCGCCTTCGGCGTGGGGCTGGGGGTGCTGGGCTGGCGTATCGGCGAGACCGACTGGCTGGCGCGGGAAGGGCTGCTCGAGGAGTTGCGCGCCTCGGCGCGGCCCTTCGCCGGCATCGCCGGGCCGGCCATGGTCAGCCAGCTGATGCCGCCGCTGGCGGCGATGCTCGCGATTGCCGTGGTGGCGAGCCTGGGCGAGGCCCAGGTGGCCGCGTGGGGCCTGGCCAGCCGTCTGGAGACCCTGTCGCTGATGGTGGTGCTGGCCATGACAATGTCGTTGCCGCCCTGGCTGGGGCGCTGCTATGGCGCCGGCGACTGGGCGCAGATCCATCGCCTGATGCGCCTGGCGCTGCGGGTCATCGTCGCCTGGCAGCTGCTCCTGGGACTGGTGATGGCCGCTGCTGCCCCCTGGGTGGCGCTGGCGCTATCCGGAAATCCCGAGGTGCGCGACGACCTGGCGCTGCTGATCCGTTTCCTGCTGCCCAGCTACGCGGCACTCGGCGTGTGCATGATCGTGGTCTCGGCGGGCAACGCCTTGGGGTGGCCGCTGCGTGCCATGCTGATGTCGGGGGCGCGGCTGTTCATCTTCTACCTGCCCTGTCTGGCGCTGGGTGCCTGGCTGGGTGGGCTCCTCGGCCTGGCCGTCGGTGCCGCCATCGGCAACCTGATGGCCGGTCTCGCCGCCTGGGGGGTTCTGCGGCGCATCCTGGCCAGTCCGCGGCGGCGCCCGCTGGAGGAGGCCGCCTGAGGCGGACGCCTCAGGCGTGATGCAACTCCTGGCCGCCGTCCGAGAAGCCGGGCGGGGTATTGGCGCTGACGATCACGCACTCTTTCTCACCGGTGTTGCGGAAGCGGTGGGGCAGGCGGGAGTCAAAGTAGTAGGCGTCGCCCACGCCGAGTACCTCGCTCTCGCCGTTGACGGTGATCTCGATCTCGCCGGCCACCACCACGCCGCCTTCCTCACCGGCGTGCTCGAGCATCTCCTCGCCAGTATCCGCCCCCGGGGGGTAGCGCTCATGGATGATCGACATGTGCCGCTCGGGTCGCCGTGCTGCGACCAGCCGAAACGACAGGCGGCCGTCACCGATCTCGGTGAGTTCCCGGGCTCGGTAGAACGTCTGGGGAGCGCTGGGTTCGTCGCCGGCGAAGAAGGCGCTGATCGATACCGGCAGGGCGTCGAGGATCTTCTTCAGGGAACTCACCGAGGGGCTGACGCTGTTCTGCTCGATCAGCGAGATGGTGCTGTTGGTCACGCCGCCGCGCTTGGCCAGCTCGCGCTGGGAGAGGCCGCGGGCCAGGCGCAACTGGCGCAGCCGGCCGCCCACGTCGAATCCGCTTTCCGCTTGCATGTGGCATCCTGTCAAGAAAACTGCACATATGATAGCGGCTCTCGGCGGCCCCGGTAAGCGTCGTCTGCCGATGTCAGGAGCCATCCGGTGGCGACGACTTGATGCGCGTCAGGACAATGACTTGCGCGGCGCTTCGGCGTGGCACCCGGCGGCTGGCTCAGGCATCATGAAGGGATGAGATGGAGACCTTCGATGATCCCGCAACACGACCTCACCGGATTGATCCTGGCCGGCGGCCAGGGGCGCCGCATGGGCGGCGTCGACAAGGGGTTGGTACCTTTTGCCGGCCGTCCGCTGCTGGCCCATGTGCGCGAGCGCCTGGCGGGCCAGGTCGCCGAGCTGCTGGTCAATGCCAACCGCAGCCTTGACACCTACGCCGAGTTCGCCGATCGCGTCATCGAGGACGCCGAAGCGGGTTACCAGGGCCCGCTGATGGGCATCTACAGTGGTCTGCGGGCGGCGCGCACGCCCTGGCTGCTGGTGGTCCCCTGTGATACTCCGGCGCTGCCCGACGACCTGGTGGCGCGCCTGGTGGCCGGTATCGGTGAGGCCGACATCGCCGTGGCCGGTGATGGCCAGCGCCTACATCCGGTGGTGGCGCTGATCCGCACCGCCCTGGCCGACGACCTGGCGGCGGCCCTGGCCGACGGCGAGCGCAAGATCGACCGCTGGTACGCCCGCCACGCCTGGGTGCAGGTGGACTTCCCCGAGGGGGAGGGGGCCTTTGCCAACCTCAATACCCAGGACGAGAAACACCGCCTGGAGCAGGCGCTGGCCGAGGAGCCCGCCAAGCGATGAATTCACCTGTGGACGACCTGCCCCTGGATGAGCACCTGCCGCTGCTGGGCATCGCGGCCTGGAGCGGTACCGGCAAGACCACGCTCCTCGAGGCCCTGCTGCCGCGCCTGCGTGAGCGGGGGCTGCGTGTGGCGGTGATCAAGCATGCCCACCACGCCTTCGACGTCGACCAGCCCGGCAAGGACAGTCATCGCCTGCGCCAGGCCGGTGCCAGCCCCATGCTGGTGGCCTCCCGGTCCCGGCTGGCGCTGATGATGGAGACCCCGGACCAGGAGGAGGCCGACCTCGCGGCGCTGCTCGCCATGGTGGCGCCCCAGCGTCCTGACCTGGTGCTGGTGGAAGGCTTCAAGGCCTGGCCGCTGCCCAAGCTGGAGCTGTATCGCCCGGCACTGGGCAAGCCCCTGCGGGTGGCCGAGGACCGCTGGGTGCGCGCCGTGGCCACGGACGCGCCCCTGTCCCTGCCCGATGGGGTCGAGCGCCTGGATCTCAACGACCTGCCGGCCCTGACCGATTGGATCGCTGCCTGGCCGGCGCGCTGGCCCGCCGAGCGCCAGCCACGAGCGGTGGGGGAGGGGATGCCGTCATGAGCCTCTCCTGCTTCGAACTGGGTGAGCGCATGCTGGCCGTGGAGGAGGCCCGTGCCGAGGTGCTGGCGCTGGCCGAGGGGCCGTGGCCCAGCGAGTGCGTTGCGCTGCATTCACTGCGCGGCCGGGTACTGTCCGAACCGCTCATCGCCCCCATCGACGTGCCCCAGAACACCAATGCCGCCATGGATGGCGTGGCCCTGGCCTGGCCCGAAGCGTTGCCAATCTATGGATTCCTGAGGGTAGCGGAGATCTTCGCCGGCCACGACGCCCAGCGCCCCCTGGCCGACGGCGAGTGCGCCGGGATCACCACCGGCGCGCCGCTGCCTCCCGGCGCCGATACCGTGATCATGCGTGAGCAGCTGGCCATCGATTACGGGGCCGATGGCGCGGTGCGTGTCCGGGTCGAGCGGCCCGAGCGCGTGCGCCGCGGCCAGAACGTGCGCCAGGCCGGCGAGGATATTCCCCGCGGCGCGGTGGCACTGGACGCCGGAAGCCGCCTGGGGGCCGCCGAGCTGGGCCTGATCGCCTCCCTGGGCTTCGCCGAGGCCAGGGTGGTGCGTCGCCCTCGGGTGGCGCTCTTCTCCACCGGCGACGAGGTCGCCGCCCCGGGTGAGCCGCTACCCGCCGCCGGCATCTTCGATGCCAACCGTTTTGTGCTGATGGCGCTGGTGGAGGAGCATGGCGGAGAGGTGATCGATCTGGGCATCCTCCCCGACGAGCGTGGCGCCATCGCCGATGGCCTGGCGCGCGCCGCCGTCGAGGCAGACCTGGTGCTCTCCAGCGGCGGTGTCTCGGTGGGCGATGCCGACCATACCCGGGCGGCGCTCCTCGAGCAGGGCGAGCTGGGTTTCTGGAAGATCGCCATCCGCCCCGGGCGGCCACTGGCCTGCGGACGGCTGGGCGCTCGCGGGGTGCCGTTCCTGGGGCTGCCCGGCAATCCGGTGGCCAGCATGGTGACCTTCCTGCAGTTCGCCGCGCCGTTGCTGGCTCGGCTGCAGGGTCGCGAGGAGGCCTGGCCGCAGCGGCTGACGGCGGTGGCCGAGCAGCCGCTGCGCAGCCGCGAGGGGCGCGTCGACTACCTGCGCGGCATCTACCGCAGCGATGGCGAGGGCCGCCTGGTGGTGCGCGACGGTGGCGCCCAGGGCTCCGGCATCCTCTCCTCGATGGTGCGGGCCAACTGCCTGATCGAGATCGACGACGCCCGGGCCAGCGTGGCCGCGGGCGAAAGCGTCACCATTCAACCCCTGTTCCGACTGCCATGAGGTGCCGTTTCCCATGTCCCTGACCCATCTCAATGCGCGCGGTGAGGCCCATATGGTCGATGTCGCCGACAAGCCGGAGAGCCGTCGAGAGGCCGCCGCTTCCGGTCGCATCCATATGCGTCCCGAGACCCTGGCGCTGCTCGCCGAGGGTGGCCTGCCCAAGGGCGACGTGCTGGCCACGGCACGCATCGCCGGCATCCAGGCGGCCAAGCGCACCCACGAACTGATCCCGCTCTGTCATGCCCTGGCGCTTTCGAAGGTGGCGGTCGACTTCCGCCTCGACGAGGCCGAGAGCTGCGTCGAGGTCACCGCCACCTGCCGCCTCAATGGTCGCACCGGCGTCGAGATGGAGGCGCTCACCGCGGTCTCGGTGGCCTGCCTGACCCTCTACGACATGTGCAAGGCGGTGGACAAGTCCATGGAGATCGGCGCCATCCAGCTCGAGTCCAAGAGCGGCGGCCGCTCCGGTGACTACCGTCGTGATACCCTCGAGTCGCGACCCGCGCCCATCGTCACCGGCGAGGGACAGGCCGGCGAGGTCAGTCTCGGCAGCCGCTGCGACATCGCCTCTCCCTGTATCCGTGTCAAGTGCCTGGCCGAGTTGCGCGAGCGCCTCGGCGTGGGCGAGATCGCGGTGCCCCTGGACAGCCTGGAACGCTCCGATGTGGCCGGCCTCAAGGCGGCCCTCAAGGTGCTCGACCCGCGCTTCTCGCGACTCGATGAGGGGCGCGTGCTGTGCGCGGTCAACCAGGTGATGGCCAGCGATGCCACGCCGGTGACCAACGAGGATGAGGTCGCCTTCTTCCCGCCGGTGACCGGAGGCTGAGCGATGATTCGAGTGCAGGAGGCCCCCTTCGATGCCGGCACCGAGCAGCAGGCGCTGCTGGCCGGGCGCACCGATATCGGGGCGGTGGTCAGCTTCACCGGTCTGGTGCGTGACTTCAACGAGCGCCCCGAGGTGACGGCGCTGACCCTGGAACACTATCCCGGGATGACCGAGTCCGCGCTCGAGGCCATCGTCGAGGAGGCACAGGGGCGCTGGCCACTGGATGCGGTCCGCGTGATCCATCGGGTTGGACGACTGACCCCGGGTGACCCTATCGTGTTGGTAGTGGTCGCCAGTGCCCATCGACGTGCTGCCTTCGAGGCTTGCGACTTCATCATGGACTACCTCAAGACGCGCGCGCCATTCTGGAAGAAGGAGCATGCCAGCGACGGCGATTACTGGGTATCGGAAAGACACTCCGATCATGCGGATGCCCGCCGCTGGGAAGCTTGAAACGGGAGACACCCCCAATGACGACTCTGCCTCGCGAACTGATCGACGATTTCGGACGACGCGTCAACTATGTGCGCATCTCGGTGACCGACCGCTGCGATTTTCGCTGTGTCTACTGCATGAGCGAGGAGATGACCTTCCTGCCGCGGGCCCAGGTCCTCACTCTGGAGGAGCTGGCGATGGTGGCTCGTGCCTTCGTCGAGCTGGGCGTGGAGAAGGTGCGCCTGACCGGCGGCGAGCCACTGGTCAGGCGCGACATCGATTCCCTGGTCGAGCAGATCGGCGGTCTGCCCGGACTCAGGGATTTCGCCATGACCACCAATGGCGCCAGCCTGCCCAGGTATGCGTCTCGGCTGCGTGATGCAGGACTCAAGCGTCTCAACATCAGCCTCGATTCCCTCGACCCGCAGCGCTTCCGTCAATTGACCCGCACCGGAGATCTCGACCGGGTCATCGACGGCATTCGAGCTGCCCGGGAGGCGGGCTTCGAGCGCATCAAGCTCAACGCGGTGATCCTCAAGGGGCGCAACGATGACGAGGTGCTCGACCTGGTCGAATTTGCCCGCAACGAGGGGCTCGATATCAGTTTTATCGAGGAGATGCCGCTGGGGGATGTCTCCGATCACAGCCGAGCCGAGACCTTCTGCTCCAGTGACGAGGTGCAGGAGATCATCGAGCGTCGCTATCCGTTGACCCCCACCACGGAGTCGACCCTGGGGCCCTCACGCTATTTCCGCATGGCCGACAGTGATTCCCGGATCGGCTTCATCTCGCCGCATAGCCACAACTTCTGCGCCACCTGCAACCGGGTTCGCGTGACCGTCGAGGGGCGACTGCTGCTGTGTCTCGGCAATGAACACTCCGTGGACCTGCGCCGCGTGCTGCGTGCTCATCCGGGTGATATGGATGCCCTCAAGCATGCCATCGTTGCCGCCATGCCGCTCAAGCCCGAGCGTCATCACTTCACCACCGACGGGGATGTGCAGGTGGTTCGGTTCATGAACATGACCGGTGGCTGAGGCGCCACGGCGAGGCTGACTCGCTTCTTGCCTACCATCAGCGGCGCCCTCGGGTGCCGCTTTTGCATCCTGTTAAACGCCCTCTGTGTGGCGACTTTTTCGGCTGTTTTACGGCAGAATTTCCGTCGACTTTTCTTGCCAAGCGGTGGTCACTGCATATACTTTTCACGATGTAACCGTACCGCACCCGTCTCGCAAATCCAGCTCAGGAGGGACTGATGTCCAGCGAAACCCTGGAGCGCATCGCTCGCAACAAGAACGTGGCACGCGCCGCGGCCCGTCAGCTCAGCATGGAGCAGCTGCACAAGCTTGCCGAGGTGATCGAGGAGGTCATCGAACAGAAGAAGGACGAGGAGCAGCAGCGCCAGGAGGAGGAGGCCGAGAAGGAGCGCAAGCGCTCCGAGATCCTTGAGGCGATCAACGAGGCGGGACTTTCGGTGGATGACCTGGTAGTGGAGCCGCCGCGTCGCAAGCGCGGACGTCCGCCCAAGAACGCCAGCAAGGGGTAAGGCCTCGGGCAGTGCCAGCAGTAAGAAAAAGCCGCTCTCGATGAGCGGCTTTTTCATTGTCTGGGGCATTGCCAGGCGCAGGTATTCCGGCGTGAAGCCCTATCCCGAGTGGCTGGTGGCCGGGGCCTCCATGGCGAGAATCTGCAGGTGAATCTCGGGAAGACGACGCAGGTGGTCGGCGAACCAGGCAATCAGTCGTGGTTGCAGGGCCAGCCGCAGATCGGCCAGGGTCTCGGCGCGCAGCGATTCCAGGACATCGTCGAGCCAGTCGCAGAAGTCGGTCTCGTCGAAGGCTTGCACTTCACCGGCGTCGAGCATCAGTCGACCGATGCGAGTCCAGCCTCCCTCCTCGGTGGCGGCCACCGACAGTGCCAGGTAGAGGCTGCCATGGCGGCTGCCTTCGCCGTGGTGGCCACCCAGCCCGGGGAGCGGCGCCACGGCGTTCTGGTTGACGATGCAGGGGGGCTGGGGATGGCGGCCTTCCAGGGTCAGGCCGTCGGCATCGAAGCGGATCATGTCGCCGTTCAGGGGAGAGAGCGGTGCCTGGATGCCGAGTTCCTCGGCGATCTCGCGGTGGGCCTGCTGGTGGCGCGGCTCGCCGTGCACCGGCAGCAGGTAGCGGGGCCGCACCCAGCCGTAGAGGGTGCGCAGCTCTTCCTGGGCCGGGTGGCCGGAGGCATGCAGCTCGGGGTGGTTGAACTCGTCGAGGATCTCGATGCCCAGATGGCGTAGCCCCCGCTTCAGCCGCTCGATCAGCAGTTCGTTGCCGGGGATCGCCTTGGCCGAGAAGATCACGCTGTCGCCGGGGCCCAGCTCCAGTGAGCGATGGCGCCCCCGGGCCAGTCGCTGCAGCGCGGCGCGCGGCTCCCCCTGGCTGCCGGTGGCGATCACCAGAACCTCCTCGGGGGGCAGGTAGCCGAGGTCGCTGCTGGGCACCAGGGGGGGGAAGTCGTTCAGGTAGCCGAGACCGCGGGCCACCGCCACCATGCGCTCCATGGAGCGACCCATCAGGCTGACCCGGCGTCCGCAGCGTTCGGCGGCGCGACCGATGGCCAGCACCCGGGCCAGGTTGCTGGCGAAGCAGGAGACCACCACCCGGCCCTCGCAGCGGGCGATGGCGTGCTCCAGGGCCTTGGCCACCTCGCCCTCGCTGCGTGAGTCGCCGGGCATCGGGGCATTGGTGGAGTCGCCCACCACCAGGTCCACCGGGGCGATGGCACGGAAGGTGGCCGGGGAGATCGGGGCGCCGAGCAGCGGTTCGGGGTCGAGCTTCCAGTCGCCGGTATGCAGGACGCGGTGCTCGCCGGCGGTGATCAGCAGCGAGCAGCTTTCGGGAATGGAGTGGGTCACCGGCAGGAAACGCAGGGTGAAGGGCCCCGTCTCCATCGCCTCGCCGGGCTCGATCACCTGGATGGCGTCGGTGGAGAGTCCGCGTTCAGCGAACTTGGCGCGCAGCAGGCCGGCGGCCAGCGGTGTGGCGTGGATGGGGCAGCCCCATTTCGGCCACAGCCAGGCGGCGGCGCCGATATGATCCTCGTGACCATGGGTGATGACCAGCGCCCGCGGCACGATCCCCAGCGTCTCCGGGGTGGCCAGGTTGGGCACTTGCAGCGGCGAGTCCGGCAGGTCCTGGCGGATCATCATGCCGCAGTCCACCGCGATCCAGGCGCCCTCCTGGCCTTCATCACCATAGCCATACAGGCTGAGGTTCATGCCGATCTCGCCGCAGCCGCCCAGCGGCAGGAAGCGCAGGGGAGGGCGGCGGCGTGGGCGGATCTGGACTCGAGGCTTGGGCATCGCGGAGGGAATTTCCTGGGACATGGCGGTTTCACTATACGGGAAGCCCGCCGGGGCCCACAACGCGCGGCGCAGGGCTATTGCAGATGGAAGCACCGCTCAAGGCTTTCCCGGCGACAGGCCTTCGAGGGGGCGCTGTGAACCCCTCCTTGGGCGCTACCGATGCCATCCCTGGCATAGGACCCCCTCTACGACCTGTCCCCGGCGCCTTTCGCTATGGCCGCATGGCTAACTGCGATTGTCCTGACGCGCGGCGTCCGGCGGATGCCGGAACTCGCTGTTTTCGCTACACTGTTGCGCCCGTCTCGCCATAGCCTGGAGCTCGACATGTCACATTATTATCGCCTGGTGGTCTCCTGTCCCGATCGCGTGGGGATCGTCTCCCGCGTCTCCGGCTTCATCGCCGGCCACGGCGGCTCGATCACCGAGGCGAGCCAGCACTCCGATCTCGAGACGGGGCGCTTCTTCATGCGCTACGAGATCCTGGCCGACTCCATCGGCATGCCGCCGGAGGCGCTGCGCGAGGCCTTCACGCCCATCGCCACTGAGTTCGAGATGACCTGGGCGCTGACCGATACCCGGCAGCGTCCGCGGGTGGTGCTGATGGTCTCGAAGGAGTCCCACTGCCTGGTGGACCTGCTCTACCGCTGGACCGCCGGGGAGCTCGACTGCGAGATCGCCGCGGTGATCTCCAACCACGAGGCCATGCGTGGCCTGGTGGAGTGGCACGGCATCGCCTATCACCATGTACCGGTGCCGGCCGACGACAAGCAGGCGGCCTTCGATGAGGTGGAACGCCTGGTCGAGGAAGCTCGTGCGGACTGCATCGTGCTGGCACGTTACATGCAGATCCTGCCGCCGGCCCTGTGCGAGCGTTATGCCGGCCGGGTGATCAATATCCACCACAGCTTCCTGCCCAGCTTCGCCGGTGCCAAGCCTTACCACCAGGCCTACGAGCGCGGGGTCAAGCTGATCGGTGCCACCTGTCACTACGTCACCGCCGAACTCGACGCCGGACCGATCATCGAACAGGACATCCATCGCGTCAGCCATTGCCATACCCCCGATGATCTGGTGCGCTTCGGCCGTGATGTCGAGAAGGCGGTGCTGGCGAGAGGCCTGCGCTGGCACCTCGAGGATCGCGTGCTGATCCATGGCAACAAGACCGTGGTCTTTGCCTGACGGCGGGAGGCGTCCATGTCCTTTTCCGATGCGGTGCTGGCCCCTTGGTTGCTGGTCATCGCCTCGCTGATCGCTTTCGCTGTGCTGGCCCTTGCCCTGCTGCAGCGCCCCTGGCGCGCGCTACTCGCCGACAGCGGCCTCCAACATCGCTGGCTGGCCGCCAGCGTAGCGGTGCTGCTGATGTGGCAGTTGCGCGCCCAGGCGGTGGACTGGCTGACCCTGCATCTGATGTTCACCGCGCTGCTGGTGCTGGTGTTCAAGGCGCCCCTGGCGCTGCTCTCCCTGCTGCTGATCAATCTGGCGATGGTGGTGACGGGCCGGGTCGCCTGGCCGCTGCTGGGGGTCAACGTGCTGGTCACCGGGGTCATGCCGGCGCTGACCATGGTGATCATCTGGCGACTGGTGGATCGCTTCCTGCCCGACAACCTGATGGTGTTCCTGTTCGTCTGCGGCTTCTTCGGTGCCGCACTCACCTCGTTGGCCGCCGGCCTTGCCGCGGTGGGGTTGATGCTGCTCGGCGCCAGCGATGCCCACGCCCTCTACCAGGCGCTGGAGTATGCCCGTTTCCTGCCACTGCTGATGCCCTCCGAGGCGTTCATCACCGGCATGTTGATGAGCATCCTGCTGGTCTATCACCCGCATTGGGTGGCGACCTTCAACGACCACCGCTACATCGATACCAAGTAGGCTGCCCATGACTGCTTCCCCTGGCGCTGCACCGCCGCGCCCTGCCCGCCGCGAACTGCTGGAAGGCCCCATCGCCGCTACCCTGCTGCGCAAGACCCTGCCGGTGATCGGCGGCATGATCGCCATGCTGAGCTTCAACCTGGTGGATACCTGGTTCATCTCGCGGCTGGGCACCGAGGAACTGGCGGCGGTCTCCTTCACCTTCCCGGTGGTATTCACCGTCATCAGCCTGGCCATCGGCCTGGGGATAGGCACCTCGGCGGTGGTGGGGCGGCGCCTGGGGCGCGGGGAGTTCACGGCGGTGCGCCGTCGCTCCACCGATGCCGCCCTGCTGGGACTGGTGGTCGGTGTGCTGATGACACTGCTGGGCCTTGCCACCCTCGAACCGCTGTTCCGGCTGCTGGGTGCCGATGACACCCTGCTGCCGCATATTCGCGACTACATGGGCGTCTGGTACTTCGGCGCCGCGGCGATGATCGTGCCCCGGGTGCTCAACAGCATCCTGCGTGCCCACGGCAATACCGTTACCCAGGGATTGATGATGGGGCTGGCCGCCCTGGTCAACGTGGTGCTGGACTGGTGGCTGATCTTCGGCGTGGGGCCGATTCCCGCCATGGGTGTCTCCGGTGCGGCGCTGGCCACGGTGCTGAGCTGGGGCCTGATGGCGGTGACCCTGGTCTTCCAGCGCGAACTGCGCGGCCTGTTCGACCTGGCCGGGCTCACTCCAGCCGGGCTGCTCGACTCCTGGCGCGAGCTCGGCCGCATCGCCGGCCCTGCGGCCCTGACCAGCGTCTTCACGCCGCTGGCCATGGGCCTGCTGACGCGTATCGTCGCCGGCCACGGCCACCACGCCGTGGCCGGCTTCGGTGTCGGCACCCGTATCGAGGCGTTCGCCCAGATCGCCGTGCTGGGGCTCTCCATGACCCTCTCGCCGCTGGTCAGCCAGAATGCCGGTGCCGGTCAGTACGACCGGGTGCGTCGCGCCATCTTCGGCTGCTTCCTGTTCGTGCTGCTCTGGCAGCTGCTGGTGTGGGCCATCCTGCAGGGGCTGGCACCGTGGCTGGTGGCAGGTTACGCCGAGCGCGAGGCGGTGGGGGAGGTGCTGCGCACCTTCCTGTGGCTGGTGCCCCTGGGCCTGGGTGCCCAGGGCGTGGTGATCCTGGCGGTATCGTCATGCAACGCCCTGCATCGACCGGCCCGGGCCATGCGCCTCTCGGTGGTGCGGCTGTTCGTGCTCAGCGTCCCCCTGGCCTGGCTGGGAGGGCGTCTGGCCGGCACCACCGGGATCTTTTCCGGCATGCTCGTCGCCAACCTGCTGATGGCACTGGTCGCCTGGTGGCAGATCCGGGTGGTGCTCGCGCGCTATCGCTGAGGAGTTTTTTGCCACCAGGACTTGGCAGGGCGGTGCTCCTGGTCTACATTTGTCAGAAATGTAGATATTATTGAGCCGCCACCATCAGGAGCCCGCCATGAGCCAGATCACCCCCGTCACCTGGGACGACCCCTTCCGCCTCGTCGACCAGCTCTCGGAAGAGGAGCGCATGGTCCACCAGACCGCCCGGGACTATTGCCAGGAGAAGCTCCTGCCGCGGGTACTCGAGGCCAACCGCCACGAGATATTCCATCGCGAGATCATGAACGAGATGGGCGAGCTGGGCCTGCTCGGCGCCACCATCGACGGCTATGGCTGTGCCGGCCTCAACTACGTCAGCTACGGCCTGATCGCCCGCGAGGTGGAGTGCGTCGACTCCGGCTACCGCAGCGCCATGAGCGTGCAGTCGAGCCTGGTGATGTACCCCATTCACGCCTTCGGCAGCGAGGAGCAGCGCGAGAAGTACCTGCCCAAACTGGCCAGCGGCGAGTGGGTGGGCTGCTTCGGGCTCACCGAGCCCGACCACGGCTCCGACCCGGGTGGCATGGCCACTCGCGCCACCCGCACTGTGAACGGCTGGCGCCTCAACGGCACCAAGACCTGGATCACCAACTCGCCCATCGCCGATGTCTTCGTGGTGTGGGCCAAGGATGACGAGGGGGTGATCAACGGCTTCATCCTCGAGAAGGGCATGCCGGGCCTCAGCGCGCCCAAGATCGAGGGCAAGTTCAGCCTACGCGCCTCCATCACCGGCCAGATCGCCATGCAGGACGTGGAGGTCTCCGACGAGCAGCGCCTGCCCCACGTCAAGGGACTCAAGGGACCCTTCTCCTGCCTCAACCGCGCCCGCTACGGCATCGCCTGGGGCGCCATGGGCGCCGCCGAGGCGTGCTGGCATGCCGGTCGCGACTACACCCTGGAGCGCAAGCAGTTCGGCCGTCCGCTGGCCGCCAACCAGCTGATCCAGAAGAAGCTCGCCGACATGCAGACCGAGATCACCCTGGGCCTGCAGGCGGCGCTGCGTGTCGGGCGCATGATCGACGACGGACAGCTGGTGCCGGAGGCGATCTCGCTGATCAAGCGCAACAACTGTGGCAAGGCCCTGGACATCGCCCGCGTCGCCCGGGACATGCACGGCGGCAACGGCATCAGCGACGAGTACCACGTGATTCGCCACGTGATGAACCTCGAGGCCGTCAACACCTACGAGGGCACCCACGACGTCCACGCCCTGATCCTCGGCCGTTCCCAGACCGGCCTCCAGGCCTTTACCGGCTGATGGACCGCAACGAAGCTGAGTGACGATAACGAGGGGCGCCGGGGGCAGGACGTAGAGGAGGTCCGAGGACCAGGGATGGCCGAGGTAGCGTACAGGGAAGTATTCACAGCGCCTCCTCGAAGTCCTGCCGCCGGATCAGCCCCGAGTGGTGCCACTTTCGGCACACGGTAGCAAGGAGCTCGAGATGAGTGGACCGCTGGATGGCATCACGGTGCTCGACATGTCGCGGGTGCTGGCCGGCCCCTGGGCGGGCCAGCTGCTCGCCGACCTGGGCGCCCGGGTGATCAAGATCGAGCACCCCAGCCGCGGCGACGACACCCGCGGTTGGGGACCGCCGTGGCTGGCCGAGGAGAGCGAGCGCGACAAGGTCGCCGCCTACTACCTCTGCGCCAACCGCGGCAAGCACTCCCTGGCCGTGGACATCGCTACCGAGGAGGGCCAGGCGCTGGTGCGCCGCTTGGCATCGGGTGCCGATATCCTGCTCGAGAACTTCAAGGTCGGTGGCCTGGCCAAGTACGGCCTCGACTACGCCAGCCTGCACGCCGACAACCCGAGGCTGATCGGCTGTTCCATCACGGGCTTCGGCCAGGATGGCCCCTATGCCCACCGCGCCGGCTACGATTTCATGATCCAGGCCATGGGCGGGCTGATGAGCCTGACCGGCGAAGCCGACGCCATGCCCATGAAGACCGGAGTGGCGATCACCGACGTGATGACCGGCCTCTACGCCACGGTGGGCGTGCTGGCGGCGCTGCAGGAGCGTGCTCGCACCGGCGTCGGCCGCCATGTGGACGTGGCGCTGCTCGACGTCCAGGTGGCCACCCTGGCCAACCAGGCCCTCAACGCCCTGGTCAGCGGCAAGGACCCCGAGCGCCATGGCAACGCCCATCCTAATATCGTGCCTTACCAGGCCTTCGCCTGTGCCGACGGCCACCTGGTGCTCACCGTGGGCAATGATGCCCAGTTCGCCCGCTTCGCCGCACTGCTGGGCCATCCCGAGTGGGCGCGGGATCCCGCCTATGCCACCAATGCCGCCCGGGTCGGCAACCGCGAGGTCCTGGTGCCGATGATCCAGGCGATACTGGCTACCCGGCCCCGGGACGAGTGGCTGGGTGAGCTGGAGGCGCGCGGCATCCCCGCCGGGCCCATCAACAGCGTCAGCGAGGTGTTCGTGGATCCCCAGGTGCAGCATCGCCAGATGCACCGGGTCATGAAGCGAGGCGATCTCGAGGTACCCCAGGTGGCCAACCCGCTACGCTTCGACGGCGCCTCCGCCACCAGTGACGTGGCCCCGCCCCGTTTGGGCCAGGACAGCGACGCCCTGCTGGCCGAGATGGGGCTCACGGCGGAGGATATCGCCCGGCTGAGGCGGGCAGGGGTGGTCCGCTAGTACAGCCAGTTAGCGGCGCCGGGGCCAGGCCGTAGCGGAGGTCCTACGCCAGGGAAGGCGTCGGTAGCGCCCAAGGAAGGGTTCACAGCGCCTCCGCGAAGGCCTGACCCCGGGAAAGCCGCGGCTGTGACAGCAACTACCTCGGCGAAAACCGCCTCATCAGCCCCATCTCAGCGATCATCCGGGTGGAGATCTCCTCCACCGAGAAGCGGGTGGTGTCGATGAAGGGGATATGCATCTGCCGGTAGAGCCCCTCGGCCTGGCCCACCTCCTGCACGCACTGGTCCATGGAGCTGTAGCGGCTGTTGGGTCGACGCTCGTGGCGGATCGCCGCCAGCCGCCTGGGATCGATGGTCAGGCCGAACAGCTTGTGGTGGTGAGGGGCCAGCGCCTTGGGCAACTTGAGGGTGCCGTCCTCGTCGAGATCGTCCTCGGTGAGCGGGTAGTTGGCCGCGCGGATGCCGAACTGCAGTGCCAGGTAGAGCGAGGTGGGGGTCTTGCCGCAGCGCGACACTCCGATCAGGATCACGTCGGCCTTGTCGTATTGATGAGTACGGGCGCCGTCATCGTTATCCAGGGCGAAGTGCACCGAGTGGATGCGATCCATGTAGACCTCATCCTTGCCGATGGAGTGGGCGCGGCCCACGGTGTAGCTGGAGTGGGTCTTGAGTTCCTGCTCCAGCGGCTCCAGGAAGGTCGAGAAAATATCGATATTGAAGCCTTCCGCATCGCTGATGATCTGGCGGATATTGCTGTCGACGATGGTGTCGATGATGATCGGCATCTCGCCGTCGCGTACCGCCACGCCGTTGATGATCTCGACCAGATTCTCGGCTTTTTCGACCGTGTCGATGTAAGGCTTGGTGAGCATGCGGATCTCGACATTCTCGAACTGGGCCAGCAGGCTGCGGCCCAGGCTCTCGGCGGTGATGCCGGTGCCGTCGGAGATAAAGAAGGCGGTACGGGTCATGGCGGCGTCGCTTTGGCAGGAAAAGGGGGCCATTGTCAGCGCTGGGACGCCCGCTCGACAAGCCTCCAGGTAGTTTGCAGACTACACGAATTCCCGAAAATGCCTGTCTGTTGTAAAAATCCTCCAGTGACTTCGCTGTTAGACCAATGGCGAATATGGCTACCGCTTGGTAGAGTCGCCAGCATCCCGTCATGCCTGCCGGCATGACGAACTGTCGTCGTTAGCCAAGGGGGTCCCGTGGACGATTATATTCTGTGGTTCGATGAACTGGGCATGGACGATGTCGAGCGTGTGGGCGGTAAGAACGCCTCCCTCGGTGAGATGATCTCCAACCTGGCCGGCGCCGGAGTCACTGTGCCCGGCGGCTTCGCTACCACCGCCCACGCCTACCGCGAATTTCTCTCCCACGAGGGCCTCAACGAGCGCATCAACCAGGCACTGGCCACCCTGGACGTGGACGACGTCGCCGAGCTTGCCCGGGTCGGCGCCCAGATTCGCCAGTGGGTGATCGACACCCCCCTGCCGCCGACGTTCGAGCAGCACCTGCGCAGCGCCTACGACAGCCTGCTCGCCCAGCACCCCAACCTCAAGGCGGCGGTGCGCTCCTCGGCTACTGCCGAGGACCTGCCCGATGCCTCCTTCGCCGGTCAGCAGGAGACCTTCCTCAACATCGAGGGCTTCGACAATATCAAGCGTGCCGTGCACGAGGTGTTCGCCTCGCTGTTCAACGACCGCGCCATCTCCTATCGCGTCCACCGCGGCTACGCCCACGAGAACGTGGCGCTCTCTGCCGGCATCCAGAAGATGGTGCGCTCCGAGACCGGCGCCTCGGGCGTGATGTTCACCCTGGATACCGAGTCTGGCTACCGCGATGCGGTGTTCGTCACTGCCTCCTGGGGTCTCGGCGAGACCGTGGTGCAGGGCGCGGTGAACCCCGATGAGTTCTACGTGCACAAGTCGACCCTGGCCGCCGGCCGCCCGGCGGTGCTGCGCCGCAACCTGGGCTCCAAGCTGATCAAGATGGTCTACGGCCAGGAGGCCAGCGCCGGCAAGTCGGTGGAGACCGTGGACGTCCCGCTCAAGGATCGCGGCCGCTTCTGCATCAATGACGAACAAGTGATGGCCCTGGCTCGCCAGGCGGTGACCATCGAGCAGCACTATCAGCGCCCCATGGACATCGAGTGGGCACTGGATGGCGACGACGGCAAGCTCTACATCGTCCAGGCGCGTCCCGAGACCGTGGTTTCCCAGCAGCAGGGCGGCAAGCTCGAGCGCTTCCAGCTCAAGGAGAAGGGGCGCAACCTGGTCAGCGGCCGCGCCATCGGCCAGCGCATCGGCCGCGGAGCGGTCAAGGTGGTCTTCTCACCGGATGACATGGAGAAGGTCAATGCCGGCGATGTACTGGTCACCGACATGACCGACCCCGACTGGGAGCCGATCATGAAGCGCGCCTCGGCCATCGTCACCAACCGTGGCGGGCGCACCTGCCACGCGGCGATCATCGCCCGCGAGCTCGGCATCCCCGCCGTGGTGGGCTGCGGCGACGCCACCGAGGTGCTCGCCGATGGTCGCGATGTCACCGTCTCCTGCGCCGAGGGTGACACCGGTCACGTCTACGACGGGCTGCTGGAGTTCGACCGCACCGTGACCAGCGTCGATGCCATGCCTGATATTCCCTTCAAGATCATGATGAACGTCGGTAACCCCGACCGTGCCTTCGGCTTCGCCGGGCTGCCCAACGCCGGCGTCGGCCTGGCGCGTCTGGAATTCATCATCAACCGCATGATCGGCGTGCACCCCAAGGCGCTGCTCGAGTACGACACCCTGCCCGAGGATCTGCAGCAGACCATCGACCTGCGCATCGCCGGCTACGCCAGCCCCGTGGATTTCTACGTCGACAAGCTGGTGGAGGGCATCAGCACCCTGGCGGCGGCCTTCTATCCGGAGCGGGTGATCGTGCGCCTGTCGGACTTCAAGTCCAACGAGTACGAGAACCTGATCGGCGGCAAGCTCTACGAGCCGGGGGAGGAGAACCCCATGCTCGGCTTCCGCGGCGCCTCGCGCTACATCTCCGACGCCTTCCGCGCCTGCTTCGAGCTGGAGTGCCGGGCGCTCAAGCGGGTGCGCGAGGTGATGGGCCTGGACAACGTCGAGATCATGGTGCCCTTCGTGCGCACCACCGAGGAGGCCAGCGAGGTCATCGACCTGCTCGCCGCCAATGGCCTGAAGCGCGGCGACAATGGCCTCAAGGTGATCATGATGTGCGAGCTGCCGGCCAACGCCCTGCTCGCCGAGGAGTTCCTGGAGTATTTCGACGGCTTCTCCATCGGCTCCAACGACCTCACCCAGCTCACCCTGGGGCTGGACCGCGACTCCGGCATCGTCGCCCACCTCTTCGACGAGCGGAATCCCGCGGTGAAGAAGCTGCTGGCCATGGCGATCCAGGCCTGCAAGGCCCAGGGCAAGTACATCGGCATCTGCGGTCAGGGCCCCTCGGATCACCCGGACCTCGCCAAGTGGCTGATGGAGCAGGGCATCGACTCCGTCTCCCTCAACCCCGACGCGGTGCTCGAGACCTGGTTCATGCTCGCCGGCGAAACTCTCGGCTAAGCACCGAGCTGATGATCGATAGGCCAATGACGCCCGGTCGACCTCCGTCGACCGGGCGTCTTTCGTCTATGCTGATAGGCTCACTGCCTGGCCACTCGCCACGACAAGGAGCCTGTCCCATGATGTTGCCCCCCGCCACCCACCGTCGCCGCCTGCTGGCGCCGCTCGTCGCCGCCCTGATGCTTGGCCTGCCCCTGGCCGGCCAGGCTGACACCGCTTTCACCTACGATATCCCCGCCATCGCCCCCGAGGTGTCTTCGGAGAGCGAGGAGAAGCCCGGTTGGGCCACCGAGCGCTTCGCCGTGGCCGCCGCCAACCCGCTGGCCACCGATGCCGGCTATCAGGTGCTCAAGGCCGGGGGCAGCGCCATCGACGCCGCCATCGCCGTGCAGATGGTGCTTAACCTGGTGGAGCCCCAGTCCAGCGGCATCGGCGGCGGCGCCTTCCTGGTCCATTTCGACGGCGAGGAGGTGGCCACCTTCGATGGCCGCGAGGCCGCCCCGGCTGCCGTCGACGGCGGGCTGTTCCTCGACGAGGAGGGCGAGCCCCTCGCCTTCCTCGACGCCGCCGCCAGCGGCCTCTCAGTGGGGGTGCCCGGCACCCTGCGGATGCTGGAGATGGCGCACAAGCAGCACGGCGTGCTGCCGTGGAGCGAGCTCTTCGCACCGGCCATCCGGCTCGCCGAGGAGGGCTTCATGGTGAGCCCGCGCCTGGCCAAGAGTCTCGCCGGTGAGGAACGCCTGCGCGACGATCCCCAGGCCGGCCCCTTCTACTACCCCGACGGCGAGCCCCTCGAGGCCGGCGCGACCCTGCGCAACCCGGCCCTGGCCGAGATCCTGCGTCAGGTGGCCGAGGGGGGCAGCTCCGCGCTGCACACCGGCGCCGTCGCCCACGACCTGGTGCTGCGGGTCCAGGGCCACGCCGAGCGCCCCGGCAAGCTCACCCGGGAGGACCTGGCCGGCTACGAGGCCAAGCAGCGCACACCGCTCTGCACTCCCTGGCAGGCCTATGTGCTGTGCGGCTTCCCGCCGCCCTCCTCGGGGCACCTCACCGTGATGCAGATCCTCGGCATCCTCGAGGCGCTGCCGGAGGTGGAGACACCGATGGTCGATGGGGTGCCGAGCGAAGCCTGGCTGCACACCTTCCTCGAGGCCGCCCGGCTGGCTTTCGCCGACCGCGGTCGCTTCATCGGTGACCCGGCCTTCGTCGACGCTCCCGGCGGCGACTGGTCGAGCATGCTGGCCCCCGACTACCTTGCCAAGCGCGCCGAGCTGGTCGATGAGCAGAGTCTGGGCAGCGGTGGCGCCAAGCCCGGCAACCCCGGCGAGCTCGCCACCGCCTGGGGCCAGCATCCCCTGCAGCCGGAGTATGGCACCAGCCATATCAGCATCGTCGACGAGCAGGGCAACGCCCTGGCCATGACCACCACCATCGAGCAGGCCTTCGGTTCACGGATCATGGCCGATGGCGGCACCGGACTGCCTGGCGGCTACCTGCTCAACAACGAGCTCACCGACTTCTCCTTCACCCCGGAAGACGCCGAGGGGCGGCCCATCGCCAACCGAGTGGAGGCCGGCAAGCGGCCGCGCTCCAGCATGAGCCCGACCCTGGTGTTCGCCCGCGATGGTGAGCAGCGAGGTGACCTGGTGGCGAGCCTGGGCTCTCCCGGCGGTGCAGCAATCATCCACTACACGGCGAAGTCACTGGTGGCGATGCTCGACTGGGGGCTTGACGCCCAGGAGGCGCTCGACCTGCCCCACGCCATCACTCTGGGTGGGCCGGTCTATCTGGAGCAGGGCCGCTTCCCGGCGGCTACCCTCGAGGGGCTGGCCGAGCGCGGCCACGAGGTCAGCGAGCGCGAACTGGTCAGCGGGTTACAGGCCATCCAGGTGGTGGGTGAGGGCTTCTTCGGCGGCGCCGACCCGCCCCGGGAAGGGGTGGTCATGGGAGATTAATGGCGCAGCCAGTTACGCAGCTTGATCAGCAGCAGGGCGCCGTCGCCGAGCTCGCGACGCTCGGCGACCAGCGCCGCGAGCAGGGCAGGGCGGTCGGTGATGATGGCGTCGACACCCAGGTCGATCAGCTGTGACATCCGTGTCCGGTCGTTGATGGTCCAGGCGTGGAGTTCGTAACCGTAGCGCCCTGCCAGGCTGACTTCGCGCTCACTGATGCGGTTATGGCGCAGACCTAGCGCGTCCAGACTCCGGCGCTCCAGGGTGCCGGGCAGGATCAGTTGGGCCAGCAGGGTCACGCGCAATTCGGCGTGGCGTGAGCGGATCGTACGGGCCAGCGTCGGCGAGGTGGTGGCCAGGCGAGTCTCGGCGAAGAGATCGGGGTCGCCACAGGCATGCACCTGCCTGTCCACTACTGCCTCGGCCAGGCAGCGGCGGCGCTCCGCCTGTTCTGCCTGCAGGGTCGCGACGACCGCCTCCACCAGCGCCACCTCACGGCCGGGATCGGTCTTCAGGTCGATCATCAAGCCGCTGCGGCCTCGCACGGCTGCCAGCGCCTCATCCAGTCCCGGAATCCGCTCGCCCACATAGGCGTCGCCGAACCAGCTCCCCACATCGAAGCCAACCAGCGCCCCGCGCTCGAGCTCGCCCAGCCGGCGTGGATCGCCGGTCAGGCGCTGCAGGGTGCTGTCGTGGTAGAGCACCACCTGCTCGTCGGCGGTGAGGCGGACATCCAGCTCGACCATGTCCGCTCCGTCATCCAGGGCACGATGAATCGCCGGCAGGGTGTTCTCGGGGGCATCCAGGGAACTGCCGCGATGCGCGATCACTGCGACCTCGTCGTGCAGCGTGAAGCTGTTGACGATCAGCCATGCCTGCCACAGGGCGAAGCACACCACGCCGAGCTCCACCGCCCAGGCCAGGCGCCCGGGATGGGCATCGGCAGGAGGCGGGGCAGGGCGTGGCTCGCGGTGGGCCAGGCGCAGGTAGAGACAGGTCGAGAGCAGTGCGTTGGCGGCGATCCCGGCGAAGGTGATGGCCAGGGTCACCAGCACGTAGGCGGTCAGGTAGGCGAGGGTCGCCGGCACCAGGACGGCGTTGCGCTCGGGTAGCCACCACAGCAGCGGCGTGAACAGGCGATCGAAGATCAGGGTGGCCAGGATCGGCAGGATCACGATCGTCGCCAGCAGGGCGAGGGTGACCACGGCGATGGGACGACGGTGACCGCGGGTGAGCTCGACGCTACGGGCCAGTGCCCGGCGCGGCGAGAGTGTCTCCAGTGCCACCAGCGGCAGGGCCAGGATCCAGCGCACATAGAGGGAGGCGGCGAGCCACGCCCAGGCGGCCACCAGCGGCACGGCCAGGGCGAGGAACTGCCACAGCGCCGGCGGCCTGACGCGCTGAACATAGTAGGGGTCGAGGCCGCCGAGAAGGGCGCCATGCAGCCAGACCAGAACGAAGGCCACCGGCAGCACCAGCAGCAGGTGGGTACCCACCTGAACCACCACCAGCCCGGCCAGTGCCGGCAGGCGGTGCAGGGTCCACCACAGTGCCTCGAAGGCCAGACGCAAGTGATGGTCGCGGGGGCGTGCCGCGACCAGGATCATTCCCGCCTGCTGCAGGTAGAGCACCAGGAAGGTGAGGCCGGTGGCGGCCAGCAGCCAGAGCGTGCCGGCGGGGCTGACCAGCAGGTCGATGAGCTCGGCATTGCTGATCACGGTGCGGCCGAAGCGACCCACGAGATGGGCCAGGCTCCAGGCCACTGCCGGCAGCAGCAAACTGGAGGCCAGCACGGTGAAGAACAGGTGGTAGGCCACCAGCGGGCGCAGGTGCTCCCGCAGGCTGCGCAGGACATCGCGGCTCAGGTTCGCGAGAGCCAGCATGTCAGGCTCCAGGTATCGGCAGGGGCGGGCGGCTCACTCGAGCGGCAGGCGCTCGTCGGCAACCAGGATGCCGTTGTTGTCGGCGTAGAGCCACTCCCCGGGGGAAAGGGTGACGCCGGCGAAGGTCACCGGGATATCGCGCTGGCCTTCGTCGCGCTTCTCGC
The DNA here is from genome assembly GCF_021282295.1 of Halomonas sp. G15. NCBI lineage: Bacteria > Pseudomonadati > Pseudomonadota > Gammaproteobacteria > Oceanospirillales > Halomonadaceae > Halomonas > Halomonas sp. G15. The sequence continues at coordinate 22,135 of NZ_JAJSPA010000002.1, forward strand.
TCTTGCGGGGGTGGGCTCCCAGTGCCTGGATGCCGAGGTCGGTCTCCGCCAGCACGTCGACATCGCGCACGCAACCGTACATGATCACGCCGCTCCAGCCGTTGCCGGCCGCCTGCTCTGCCAGCATATCACCAAGCATGGCACAGCGCTGTGAACCGCCGGCATCCACCACCAGCACGGCGCCCTCGCCGGGCTCGGCCACGGCCTGCTTGACCAGGGAGTTGTCCTCGAAGCATTTGACGGTGCGAATCGGGCCGTAGAAGGCCTCGCGGCCACCGAAGTTGATGAACAGCGGGTCGAGTACGCGCACCTCGGGGTGGGCGTCGCAGATATCCGGGGTGATGATCTGGGGCACGGCAGGGCTCCTTGTCTCGAAAGGGAGTCTTGATGATGCCACAGCGTTGGCTCGGCATCAGCCGGGAGTCGCCTGCGGTGTTACGCTGGAATGAGGAGCGATCGATCGCCACCTCGACTCGACTTGCCGTCATGCATGGAGCGCCCGACAAGATGCCCCGATCACGCGACCTCGCCCTGGATATCTGGCTGCTGATGGCGGCGGTCACCTTCCTGTTGCTGGGCAGCACCAGCCTGCTCGCCAACCTGCTGCTGCACCTTCCCGATGCCCTGGGCCGCCAGTTGGTGCTCGACGGGGGCCTGCTGGCGGTTCTGTCCGGACTGGCTCTACTGGCCACCCTGCAGCGCTGGTGGACCCTGCGTCTGCTGGCGGGTGCCGCCTTCACGGCGCTGCTGGTCTACAGCGTGGGGCATAACCTGGCCGCCGGTGACCTGCTGAGGAGCCATCTTGGGGGTGTCTCGCTGCTCACGGGCGGCCCCCGGCTCTCCTCCCTGGCATCGCTGGCGCTGCTGCCCTGTGGTGTCGTCCTGACGCTCGGCCAGGGGGGGCGCTTGCGGCCACTGTGGGCCTGGGGTGGCCTGCTGCAGGGTATCGTGGGCCTGGTGCTGCTGATCGCGCTGCTGGGGCTTCCCGATACGCACCTTCGGGCCACGTCACTGTTCGCCTCCTCGCCGCTGCTGACACTCAGCTACCTGGGGGTGCTGGGCAGCGCCCTGGCGGTAGCCGGCTTTCGCGATCCCGGTCATGCCGTACCCCTCGGTCGCCCGGTGCTGGCCGCCGGCATCGCCGGTGTGCTGCTCAGTTGCCTGGCCTGGCTGATGCTGATCGGCCAACATCAGGCGCGGCTGCATCAGCAGGGGGAGTACGTGCTGGATGCCGTGGACGTTAACGCCGGCGCGGCGCTGGAGTCCCACCGGTTGTTGATGCAGCGCATGGCGCAGCGCTTGCAGGCCGCGCCGGACGGCATCGAGCCCAGCGTGCTGGAGGCCGATGTCGTCAATTACCTGGCCGATACGCCAAGCCTGCAGGCCGTGGGGCTGATGACCGAGGATAGCTGGCGCTGGCAACACGCCCGGCGGCAGCCATTGGGGGAGCGTCTCGCCCGACTGGCTGGCGTGGACGCCGCCCGCGAGTGGATGGCCGAGCGCCAGGAGGCGGTGATCCTGTTGCCCGATACCCGCGCGTCGGAACAACTGCTGATGCTTTTGCCGGTGCCGCGCCATGGCGCCTGGCTGGTGGCGCTGTTCGATCTCGCGCGTCTGCTCGATGCCCTGCCCGAGACGCTGGTGGATGGCTACCGGGTCGAGGTCACCCATCAAGGGCGCACGATCACCGTCCTGGGAGCCGCCGAGCCGAACAATGACGCGTCGCTGGCCATGCCGCGAGTGGCCGAGCGCAGCATCGCTCCAGCCAGTGAATTTCGCCTCGGCCTGCTGGCCTGGGCCGGCCCCGGCTCGGGCTGGCTCTCGGGTGCGCTGATTCCCCTGGCGGTGGCCGTGGTGGGTCTGCTGATGAGCTATCTGCTGGCCGTCAGTCTGGCTCTGGTGCGTCAGGTCACCGCTCGTTCCCGGGAGTTGGATCGCGCCAGGCACTCGCTGTGGCAGAGCGAGCAGCGCTACCGCTCGCTGTTCGCCTATAACCCGGATGCGGTCTTCTCGCTGGACCGCGGGGGACACTTCCGCACGGTCAACCCGACCTGCAGCGAGATCAGCGGCTACGATCAGCATCAGCTGATCGCCAGCCATTTCCGCCACTTCTTGCATGAAGAGGGGATGGCGGAAGTCGAGGGCCTGTTCCATGCCACCCTGGAGGGGCTGCCCCAGCGGGCCGAGATCACCTTCGTGCATCGCGACGGCGTTCCGCGACGACTCGACCTGACCACCCTGCCGATCATCGTCGACAGGCGAGTCACCGGTATCTTCGGTATCGCCAAGGACATCACCGAACGGCGCGAGCGCGAGCTGCGACTGCGGCTGCTCGAGCGCAGTGTCGAGGCGAGTACCAATGGCATCGTGGTGGCCGACGCCCTGGCGCCGGACCTGCCGATCCGCTATGCCAACCCCGCCTTCGAGCGTATCAGCGGCTACCCGCTGGCGGAGATCCTGGGGCGCAACTGCCGTTTCCTGCAGGGGCCCGAGACCGATCCCGAGGCGGTGAAGCAGCTGCGTGAGGCCCTGACGGCACAGCGCGAGGTGCACGTGACCCTGTGCAACTACCGTCGCGACGGCTCGCCGTTCTGGAACGACCTCTACATCTCCCCGGTGCGCGATGGCCAGGGGCGGGTCACCCACTTCGTCGGCGTCCAGCACGATATCTCCGAGCACAAGGCCTACGAGGCGCAGCTGGCCCACCATGCCAGCCACGACGCCTTGACTGGCCTGGCCAACCGTTCACTGTTCGAGGACCGGCTGGCCCACGATGTGGAGCTGGCGCGCTTGCACGGCGAACGCCTGGCAGTGTTGTTCATCGACCTCGACGACTTCAAGCCGATCAACGACAGCCTGGGCCACGCGGTCGGCGACCGGGTGCTGGTGGAAGTGGCCCGGCGGCTGTCCCGCGCGTTGCGCCTGGGCGATACCCTGGCGCGCCTGGGCGGCGACGAGTTCGTGGTGCTGCTGCCCTCGCTGGAGAACGAGGAGCAGGCCCAGGGGGTCGCCGAGCGCCTGCTGGCGCTGGTTGCCAGGCCCTACCGGGTGGCGGGCCACGAGCTCCACCTGACCAGCAGCATCGGGATCGCCATCGGGGATGACGAGCTGGAGAACCCGCTGACGCTGATACAGCAGGCCGACATGGCGATGTACAAGGCCAAGCAGCAGGGCCGTAACGCCTATCAATGGTTCACGCCGGAAATCACCGCGAGGGTCAACGAGCGGGTGGCGCTGCGTCACGACCTGCAGGAGGCGATCGACAACGACCAGCTCGCGCTGCACTACCAGCCTCAGCTCGACCGCGAGGGGCGGGTCGTGGGGGTGGAGGCGCTGCTGCGCTGGTCACATCCCGAGCGTGGTGTGATCTCCCCCGGCACCTTCATTCCCCTGGCCGAGGAGACCGGCCAGATCATTCCCATCAGCCAGTGGGTGCTGCGCCGGGCCTGCCGCGACCTGTTGGTGCTGAGTGACGCCGGCCATGATGCCCTGGCGGTGGCGGTGAATCTCTCGCCGCTGCAGTTCCATCGCGCCAACTTCCTGGGAAGTCTGCGCGAGGCGCTCGCCGAGAGCCGCCTGCCGGCCTCGCGACTGACCCTGGAGCTCACCGAAGGCATCCTGATGGACAACACCGAGGCCGCCATCGACACCCTGCATGCCCTGCGCGGGATGGGGGTCGGCGTGGACATCGACGACTTCGGTACCGGCTACTCGAGCCTGAGCTATCTCAAGCACCTGCCGATCAGCACCGTGAAGATCGACCGCAGCTTTGTCAGCGAGGTCACACACCGCCCCCATGATGCCGCCATCGTCCAGGCCATCATCGCCATGGCCCACCACCTGGGACTCATGGTGGTGGCCGAGGGCATCGAGGAGGAGGCCCAGCGAGAGTTCCTGCTGGAGCATGGTTGCGATCGCTTCCAGGGCTTCCTGCTGGCGCGTCCCATGCCGCTGGATGACCTCAAGGCCTGGCTGGAGCGGCGCTAGTTACCGCCACCGAGGGTCAGGCGCAGGGCCTGCAGGCCGTCGAGCTGGATGTTGACCTCATCGCTGAACAGCGGATGACCGTCGAGGCGGATCTCCAGGGTGGCCTCGGCGCCACGGTAGGCGATGGAGGTGGCGATCTCGGCGTCGCGGCTCACCGGCGCCAGGGGGCCGTATTCCACCCCGGTCACCTCCACGGCATCGAAGCCGCGCTCGGCGAACTCCGCCTCGATTCCCTGCTTGATGGCGATGCCGTAGTAGAAGTAGAGCCCGCCATAGGCGATACCGCCGAGCAGGACGAGATAGAAGACGAAGCGGCCCATGAACTGACTCCCTGGTGGCCTGAGTAGGATTCCGGAGCGTGCAGTGTACCCCAGCACCGGGCGACTGCGCAGGCGCTGGCGTACCGCCGTGGCTATGCCACAATGGCGCCCCTCGAGTCGGCGGAAAGCGGCGAGCCAGCAGGAGAGTGATCATGCACAGTAACCACGATGCCTACCGTCGCCTGGGGCGCCTGACCGAGCTGCTCGCCGAGTGGCAACCGCTGTGGCAGCCGCTGCCGTTCCAGCATCCCCGGCTGCCCTGGCTGGCCGAGTCGCCCGCCATGGCCGAGGCGCTGCTGGCACTCACCGATGCCGAGGTGGCGCGGCTGCAGGATACCCCCTTCAGCGACTCCCCCCTGGCCGAATGGCTGCCGGTCGCAGAGCTCGAGGCGCTGTCCAGCCTGCCACGGCTGCCAGGCGAGGAGCTGATGCTTGCGGAGAACTGGGCGGCCCATGTCGGCGGTCGCAAGTGGCGCCAGATAGCGGCCTTCCTGCCCAGGGTGCAGCTGGCCGCGGGCGACAGGCCCCTGGAGTGGTGTGCCGGCAAGGGACACCTGGCCCGCACCCTGGCGCGCCGACATGGGCTCGAGGTGCGGGGGCTGGAGTGGGATGTCGCGCTCTGCGACAGCGGCGCGGCGCTGGCCGAGGCGCAGGGCGTTCCCCAGGAGCTGGTCCACCAGGACGTGATGGCGCCGGGCGTCGAGCGCTGGCTGACCCCGACCACCCATGCCTGCGCGCTGCACGCCTGCGGCGACCTGCACCGCCGCCTGCTGGAACAGGCGGTGGCCGCCGGCAGTGCGCTGACCCTGGCTCCCTGCTGCTATCAGCGTACCGCCGATGCCAGCTACCGGCCGCTCTCGCGTCTCGGCGCCGACGCCATGGCGCGCCATCGCCTGGCACTGTCCCGGGAGGATCTGGCCATGGCGGTGCAGGAAACCGTCACCGCACCCCGGCATGACCGGCGTCACCGCGAGCGGGCCGGTGCCTGGCGGCTGGGTTTCGATCGGCTGCAGCGGGCAGTGCGCGGCCAGGATGACTACCTGCCGGTGCCCAGCCTGGCCTATGGCCGCATGCCCGGGAGCTTCGCCGACTTCTGTCACTGGGCCGCCGAGCAGAAGGGAGTCGCGCTGCCCGACGGCATCGACTGGGTCGCCTGCGAGGCGGCGGGCTGGCGCCGCCGGGCCGAGGTGGCACGCCTGGAGCTGGTACGCCACCTGTTCCGGCGACCCCTGGAGGTGTGGCTGGCACTGGATCGCCTGGTCTTCCTCGAGGAGGCCGGCTACGTCGCGGAGCTCGGCACCTTCTGCGACCGCGAGCTCACCCCACGCAACCTGCTGATCCGGGCTCGCCGCCCCGCCTCCGCCTGAGTTGCCAGTTCGGCGGTCATGGCGACACTGGCTGGTCGTCAGCAGCGGCGGGTGTCGCTGGCGCCTCACCGGTGCGGGCCTGGCGGGCCGCCAGCCACTCCGCGAAGTAGTCGTCCATGCGCGTCAGCGTGCGTGCATACCAGGTCTCGTCCTTGGTGATGGCACGCTCGGCATTCAGCGGGTGGGTGGGGATGTGCAGGCGCATGTCCACGCCGCTCTGCGGATGACTTCCGACCCGCACCGCCGCCGAGGCGCGTGCCGGCCCGTAGGGAATCCGCCGGGCCAGGGCGACGAGGCGCTCGGTGGAGGTGGCGAAGCGGATAAACTCCCGTGCTGTGTCCGGATTGTCGGCATGGCGGGGAATCACCCAGGTCTCGTGCTCCTGGACCTGCCCGTCCCAGAGGATCTCGATGGGTGCTCCCCGGGAGATCATCGCGTCGAAGAAGCGGCCGTTGTAGCCCGAGGCCATCACCACCTCGCCCTCGGTGAGCAGGCGCACCGGCGTCTCGCCGTCCTCCCACCAGTGGATCTCCTCCAGCGCATCCAGGCGTTCCAGTGCGAGGCCCAGCCCCCGCGGTGTGCTGAGCAGCCGGTAGAGCTCCTCGTGGGGCACGCCAGTGGCGAGCAGCGCCCACTCCAGGTTGACGGCGGGAGTGCGCTGCAGGGCCCGGGGGCCCGGGAAGCGTCGCTGATCGAAGAGGTCGGCGATGCGCGTGGGTCGTCTCCCCGGGAAGGCGTCGGAGCGATAGGCCACCACCGTGGCAAACAGTGTATGGGTCAGTGCGCAGTCGCCGATGGCTCCCGGCATGAAGTCCCGCTCGGCGGGGGTACCATCCGGGGCCGGGGCGGCAAGGTCCGGCGACAGCGGCTGCAGCAGGCCCTCGTCGCAGGCCGCCATGGCCTGGCTGCGGGTCATGTCGATCACGTCCCAGGGCACCTCCCCGGCGGCCACGGCCCGGCGCAGCTCGGCCAGGCCGCCGGCGTATCGCTGCACCTCGACCGGGGTGCCATTCGATTCGCTGAAGGGGGTGAACAGCGCTTCTTGCTGGGCGCGCTCGTAGGCACCGCCCCAGCTCAGCACCCGCAGTGGTTCGGCGAGCGCCCCGGGTATCCAGGCGAGCAGAAGCAGCAGGGCGGCAAGCCGTCGACTACCCATGGCCATGCTCCTCGCGGCGCAGGGCATCGCTCTGGTGGAGGTAGGCGTGGGCGATATGTACCTCGTAGACCACCCCGCGGAAGATGCCCTCGTCGACGACCGCCAGGGCCTCGCCGGTGACTTCTTCGAGCAGGGCCATCGCCGCCCACAGGGTGGTGTCGGAGTGCAGTGTCGGCCGTTCGGCATCGACACACTCCCGGGCCCGCCGGAGCGGGCCTGCTTCCTGGCGCGCCGCCTCCAGTTCGGCCAGGGTCACGCAGCCGTGGAAACGCTCCTTGGTATCCACCAGGTAGGCCTCGGCGTGGCGCTCCCGGGCCAGGGTCGCGATGGCCTCGTCCAGCGACGCATCGGGGGAGAGGGTGACGCACTCCCGCGTCAGGTAGTCGATCACCCGGGTATCCATCAGCAGGGCCTGGCCGCGCCCCGAGGAGAGGTCCAGCCCGCGGTCGCGCAGCTGGATATCGAACAGCGAGCGTCCGAACAGCTGGGCGGCGATGGGGCTGGCCAGTGTCACGCTGGCCAGGGCCGCCGTGGTCAGGGCGTAGTTGCCGGTGAGCTCGAAGACAATCAGCAGGCTGGTCAATGGGGCGCCGATGACCGGGGCGGTGACGGCGACCATGCCACACACCGCATAGAAGACGAAGCTCTCCTGGGAGACGCCGGTAAGGCTGGCCACCAGGGTGCCACAGAGCGCGCCGAACAGGGTGCCGATCACCAGGGCGGGGCTGAATACGCCACCGCTGAAGCCCATGCCCAGACACAGGGCGGTGGCCGCCACCTTCAGGCCCAGCACCAGCAGCAGCTCGCCGCTGCCGAAGGCCCCGGCGATGGTGGCGAAGCGCAGTGTTTCCTGACCCATGCCCAGGATGTCGGGAACCCATAACGCCACCATCCCCAGCAGTGCCCCGGCCAGGGCGGGGTGCAGGTCGGGACGCAGCGGCAGGCGCCGGGCGAGGCGGCCGACGCCGAGGATAGCGTGCATGTAGCCTCCGGCGAGCAGGGCGCCAAGCCCGCCGATGGCCACGAAGAGCGCAAATTCCCAGGCCCGCGGCACGGCGGTCTCGGCGACATGGAACAGGGCGCCCTGGGCCAGCGCCTGGGTGGCGATCACATGGCCGACGAGGGCGGCGGCGGCGATGGGGGCGAAGGCGCGCAGCGCATAGTGGCGCAACACCACCTCATGGGCGAAGACGATGCCCGCGAGCGGGGCATTGAAGGCGGTGGCGATGGCCGCGGCCACGCCGCAGGCGATGGTGATGTTGTCGTCGGAGCGGCCCAGGCGCAGCAGCCGTGCGCCGAGCGAGCCCAGGGTGGCCCCCATGTGCACGAGCGGGCCGTACTGGCCTACCGAGGCACCCGCCCCCAGGGAGATCATCGCGGTCAGTGCCGAGACAGCCCCGGCCCTGGTCGGCAATCGGCCACGCCGGGTCTGGACGGCGGCGATGGCATCGGCGGGCGTATGGGGGCGGCGTTCGGGCAGGCTGCGATGCAGGCGGCCGACGATCAGCCCGCCCAGGGTCGGCACCGCCACGGTGGTGAGGGTCAGCCACTCGGGCCAGGCAAACATCATGCGGCTGCGCGGCGAGATCAGCAGGACCTCGTTGAGCCACAACACGCCGCGCACGAAGCCGGCGGCGAAGAGTGCCGCGACGCCGCCGATAACGGCACCAAGCAGCACCAGCCCCAGGAAACGCAGCACCGGCAGGGGGCCGCTGCCGGTGGGCGCCGATGTGGTCTCCATGACCAAGGTGTAGGTGCCAGGTCACCAGACGTCCACTCGCGGCGGGAGGGGAAGGCCGCCCCGGCGTGGCCGGCCTGCGCTTGAGGGGCGCTCAGGCCGCGGCGAAGCGGCGCTGCAGCCAGGCGTTGATGTCGTCGGATTCGTAGAGCCACTCGACCTCGCCGTCGGCGTGGGCGATGCGCAGGCAGGGGACCTTGACGCGTCCGCCGCCCTCGGCGAGTTCGCGGCGATGATCCGGGTCGAGCTGGGCGTCACGCGTCTCGATGGGCAGGCCCAGGCGGGCGATCTCCTTGCGGACCTTCACGCAGAAGGGGCAGGTGCGGAACTGGTAGAGGGCGAGGCTTTCGCAGGCGCGGTCGACCTCGGCCTGGGCCTGGGCGGAGCGCTCCACGGCCTTGGGAGTCGAGAGTTTCTCGGAGATCAGCACGACCGGGGCGAGCAGCAGGCGCAGGCCGCGGAAGAAGAGGCGGATCAGTGGTCGCATGGCGTCTAGGCATCCTCGGTGGTTCGCAGGGGGCGGCCATGATGCCACGCCCTTGGGGAAGCGACCACCGGGGAGCAGGCTTGCCACCGCTTGCGCTGATGGCGACACCGCTCAAGACCTTTCCGGCGAAATCACGGCACCTCGGCCGGAAAGCGCGCGAGTATCTCGCGTGGTTCGCCGTCGCGCATGATCTCCATCGGCAGGAGGGTGCCGGGCGCCTGGCGCCTTACCAGGGCGATCAGTTCGCCGGGGGAGCCCAGCGGCTTGCCGGCGGCGGCACTGATGATGTCATCCTCGTGCAGGCCGCTCGCTTGCGCCACGCTGTCGGCCTCGACCCGGGCCACCCGCACACCCGCCGGGTCCGGCACGATCATCACCCCCAGGCGCATGGGGCTCGCCGGCTCGTGGCGCGATTCGTCGCCCAGGCCGAACAGGGCGTCGGCGATCGCCACGGGGGGCGGGCACTCCTGGTCTGGCGACCAGGCCAGCAGCGTGCGCTGCGCCGTGATACCCAGGGCATCGAGCTGGTGGGGAACGCCGTGGCCATGGGTGATGTGCCCCTCTCCCATCAGTCCGACCACCAGCGGTGCGTCCTCGCTGGCATCGGCCAGCCCCTCGGCCATGGCGCGGTCCCACACCAGCTGGGCATCGATGAAGCGCTCGAGCCCGCCGGGCTCCCCGGATTCGCTGGGGTGGCTGGAGTAGACCTCGGTGAGGGCGCCGAGGTAGTCCGGCGAGGGCGGCACCGGTGGTGTCAGCTGGTGGCGCTCCGCCGCCGGCACCGCCTCCCAGCCCTCGTCGGCCAGCCGCCGGCGCAGTTCCGGGGTGACGTTCAGGGCCACCAGCGGAATGCGGTTCATGCGCGCGAAGTGCAGGATCGGCAGGTAGAGGTCGGGGTCATAGCCCCAGGCGTCGTGCCAGCCACTGGATTCCAGGAAGGTCGCCTCGTCCAGTTCGCCTGCCACCCAGGCATCCAGTGCCGACTGGGCCTCGCGTGGCAGCATCTCCAGGCCGATGACCAACTGCGGGCGGTGGGCATGCAGCGCCGCCAGGGTGTGCAGCTGCCAGCGGTGGTGGGCCAGTCGTTCGTGCTGTTCGCCCAGCAGGACCACCCGCTGAGTGGCGAGCTCCTGCAGCAGGACGTCGGCGGCGACCGGTTGGCCGTCGCGCTGCCACTCTCCCGGCATTGGGCAGTCGGCGGTGGCCGGTAGCGGCGCCAAGGCGATCAGCAGACCGAGCAGTTTGGATAACCGGGTCAGGGGGAGCGGCATCGGGACTCCATTGGCGGAAGGCAACCCGGATACTTTATCCCAGTCGCCACGCAGCCGCGATCCACGTTGTCGGACAGGCCGTTTGGCTAGACTGCAAGTAGCCAAGGCAGTCCCCCGACGGAGGTGGCGCCTGTTGCCCTGAAAGCGCGAGGCTATCGGGGAGATCGACAAGCGGCCATTAGCAAAGTCTCTCCGGCGCGGTACCCTAAGGGGATATCGAGCCTACCCGAGGAGTGCCTCTTGCCTAGTCCCCGTTCGCTGTCGATCCCGATCACCGCTCTGTGCGCGCTGCTCTCCTGGGGCCCGGCTGTCGCCGAGGAGGCAGCGCCGCTGCGCCTGGTCGCCACCACCGGCATGGTCGCCGATATCGTGCGCGAGGTGGGCGAAGAGCGGGTCGAGGTGCTGGGCCTGATGGGTCCCGGTGTCGACCCGCACCTCTATCGCCAGACCCGCAGCGACGTGGTCGCCATGAGCCGCGCCGATGCGGTGTTCTGGAACGGCCTTAGCCTCGAGGTGCAACTGGCCGAGCTGCTCGAGCGTCTGGCCCGGCGGCGACCGGTGTTTGCCGTGGCCGAGGCGGTGCCCCGTGATGCGCTGCTGGCCGACGAACAGTATCCCGACCAGCCCGACCCCCATGTGTGGATGGATCCGGGGCGCTGGCGCCACGCGGTCATCGCCGTGCGCGATGCGCTGATCGAGCTGGACCCCGATGGCACCGATGCCTACGAAGCTAGCGCCGAGGCCTATCTGGAGGAGCTCGAGGGGCTTGACGTCTATGCCCGCGAGGTCCTCGCCAGCATCCCCGAGACCTCCCGGGTGCTGGTCACCGCCCACGATGCCTTCGGTTACTTCGGCGACGCCTACGGGCTGGAGGTGATGGGCATCCAGGGCTTCTCCACCGAGAGCGAGGCGGGGCTCTCGCGTATCGAGACCCTGGTCGACCTGCTCGTGGAGCGCGAGATCGGCGCCATCTTCGTCGAGACCTCGGTGTCGGAGCGCAGCATCCGGGCGCTGATCGAGGGCGCCGCCGCCGTGGGCCACGAGGTGCGCATCGGTGGAGAGCTGTTCTCCGACGCCATGGGCCCCGAGGGCAGCTACGAGGGCAGCTGGCTGGGCATGCTCGACCACAACGTCACCACCATCGCCCGGGCCCTGGACGGTGACGCCCGCCAGGCTGGCTGGCAGGGTCGCCTGGCCATGGCCGACCCAGGCTCGGCCGAGGAGGAGTAACCCATGCCCGATTCGCGACTCGGCAAGGCGGTGATAGCCAGTCCCCTGGCGATCCAGGGGCTCACCGTCAGCTACGACCACCGACCGGTGGTGCATTCGGTGGACTTCATCACGCCGCCGGGCAGCATGAGCGCCATCATCGGCCCCAACGGGGCCGGCAAGTCGACGCTGCTCAAGGCGGCGCTGGGCATCACCCGACGACTCTCCGGCGAGGTGCGGGTCTTCGGTCGTCCCCTCGAGCAGGAGACGCGCCATCTGGCCTTCGTGCCCCAGCGCTCCAGCGTCGACTGGGACTTCCCTGCACGGGTCATCGACGTAGTGGGGATGGGGCTCTATCGCGACCTGCGCTGGTGGCAGTTCGGTTCCCGGCAGCTGCGCCGGCGAGCCATGGAGAGCCTGGCCCGGGTCGGCATGGAGGGTTTCGCCGAGCGCCAGATCGGGCAGCTCTCCGGAGGCCAGCAGCAGCGGGTGTTCCTGGCTAGGGCGCTGGTCCAGGAGGCCGACCTGACCATCCTCGACGAGCCCTTCGCCGGGGTCGATGCCGCCACCGAGGCGGCGATCATCGAGGTGCTCAAGTCGCTGCGCGACGAGGGCCGAACCCTGCTCTGCGTGCACCACGACCTGGCCACGGTGCGTGACTATTTCGATCATGTGCTGCTGATGAATGTGCGGCGCATCGCCGCCGGCCCCGTGGACGAAGCCTTCACCGAGGAGAACCTGCAGGCCACCTATGGCGGCCGGCTAAGCCCCGTGCAGCTGGCGCGGCTCGTCGAGTCGCCGAGAGCGGGGCGCAGGGTAGAGGCGGGGCAATGATGATGGAGACCTGGTGGCGGGCACTCACCTTCACCCTGGGTTACAACACCAGCCTGGTGACCGTGGGTGCCATGCTGCTGGCCGCCGCCGCCGGCATGGTGGGCAGCTTCGTGCTGCTGCGCAAGCGTGCCCTGGTCAGCGATGCCATCAGCCACTCCACCTTGCCTGGGCTGGCGCTGGCCTTCCTGGTCATGGGCGTGTGGCAGGGGGATGGCCGGGTGCTGCCGGCGTTGCTGGCCGGCGCCGCGGCCAGTGCCGCCCTGGGGCTGTGGCTGGTGCAGCGCATCGGCGAGCGCACCCGGCTGGGTGAGGATGCCGCCATCGGCGCCGTGCTCTCGACCTTCTTCGCCTTCGGGGTGGTGCTGATTACTGTGATCCAGACCCTCTCGGTGCGCGGCCAGTCGGGGCTGACCGGCTACCTGGTGGGCGCCACGGCTGGCATGCTCTACTCCGAGGCGCTGCTGATCGCCGCCTGTGCCGTGGGCCTGCTGCTGGCGCTGCTGGTGTGGCGCCGTGACCTGCTGCTGCTGTGCTTCGATGCGGACTTTGCCCGCACCCAGGGCTTCGATACCGGCAGGCTCGACCTGCTGCTCCTGCTGCTGCTGATGGCGGTGGTGGTGATCGGACTCAAGGTCACCGGGCTGATCCTGGTGGTGGCGCTGACCATCATCCCGCCGGTGGCGGCCCGCTTCTGGACCGACCAGCCCATGCGCATGGTGGCGCTGGCGGCCCTGCTCGGGGCCCTGTCGGGCTATCTCGGCGTCTCGCTCTCCAGCGTGCGCGAGGGGCTGCCCACCGGGCCGCTGATCGTGCTTGCCGCCTTCACGCTGTTCCTGGTCTCCTTCCTGTTCTCGCCGCGTCGCGGTGTGCTGGCCTCACTGCTCGCCTATCGCCGCCTGCGTCAGCGGGTGCATCTGCGTCAGGGACTGCTCGCCCTGGGGCGTGACGAACCGATCTTCGACGGCCTGACCCTCAAGCTGCTGCAGCGGCGCGGGCATGTGCGCCGCGACGGGGTCGCCACCCCGGCAGGCCTGGCGGCGGCGCGTGACGCCGAGCATGAGGAGCGCCTCTGGGCGCTCTATCGCCGGCGCTACCCGGACGACGCCCTGCACCGCGAGCACGCCGGACTGACGCCCATCGGCCAGGTGCTCTCGGCGGATGCCATCATGGCCCTGGAGGCGGAGTTGCCGCCCGCGGAGACGGCACGATGAACGAGTTCATGATGTTCAGCCTGGTGCCGCTGACGGTCGCGATCATCATCTCGATGACCTGTGCGCTGCTTGGCAACTTCCTGGTCCTGCGCCGCCAGAGCCTGATCGGTGATGCCATCAGCCATGTGGCACTGCCCGGCATCGTGGTGAGCTTCCTGATCACCGGCACCCTGGCCTCGCTGGCCATGATGCTGGGCGCCGGAGTGGCCGCCCTGGTGACGGTGGTGCTGATCGAGCTGATCCGTCGCCTGGGCCGAGTGGAGGGCAGCGCCGCCATGGGTGTGGTGTTCACCAGCCTGTTCGCTCTGGGCGTACTGTTGCTGGAGTGGCACGGCGCCGGCGGGGTGCACCTGGATGTCGAACACGCCCTCTACGGCAACCTGGAGAGCCTGATCTGGTTCGAGGGGAGTGGCCTCGGTGCGCTGTTCGATCCGGTGGCGCTGGCCGACCTTCCGCCCCAGCTGGGGCGGGCCGCCTGGGTAGGGCTGGTGGTGGTGACCTTCGTGGTGGTCATGCGCCGCCCGTTGGTGCTGGCCAGCTTCGATCCCGATTTCGCCGCCAGCATGCGCGCCCGCCCGGCGCTGGTCGACCTGTTGCTGGTTACCCTGGTGGCGGTGGCAGCCATCGCCGCCTTCGAGGCTGTGGGGTCGATCATCGTCATCGCCATGTTCGTCTGCCCGGCCGCCGCGGCGCGGCTGATGACCAACCGCCTCGGCGCCCAGATCGCCTGGAGCCAGGGCTTCGCGGTGGCGGCGGCGGTGGTCGGCTACCTGCTGGCAGGCGAGGCACCGCGCTGGCTGGGCTTCGAGGCCTCGCTCAGCGCCGCCGGCATGATCGCCACCGTCGCCGGACTGATCCTGCTCGCCGCCTGCCTGTTCGGCCCCTGCCGCGCGCGTACCGGTTCGGCGCAGCGCGCCTGACCCTGCCACGCATTCGGGGGAAGCGTCAGCCGGCGTCCTCCTCGCTGCCGGCCGGACGGCGCGCCATCACGGTGATCTCGACGTGGGCGCCGCCGTAGAGACGGGGTCACGGTATTGTCGAGTCTATTGCCACAAGGATCTGTTGATGAGTCAACCCGATACGGCCAAGCGAGTGCGGCCCGCCGCCACCCTGGCGCTGGTACGCGACGGGGCGCCGGGTCTCGAGGTACTGCTGCTGCAGCGCACCTGGCAGGCGGCCTTCCTGCCCGGCTACTTCGTCTTCCCCGGCGGGGCCGTGGACCCCCGGGACCCGGACGTGCGCGCCTTCACCTGCGGCCGCGGGGATGATGCGATCAGCCAGACGCTCAGCCTTGACGAGGGTGGAGCCGACTACATGATCGCGGCACTGCGCGAGTGTCTCGAGGAGGCGGGCCTGCTGCTGGCCGTGGACGCCCAGGGGCGCCTGCCGGCGGGGGACCATCCGGTGCTGGGCGAGGGGCGCGAGGCACTGCGTCGGGAGCAGACGAGCTTCCGCGCACTGTGCGAGCGCCATGGCCTCGGCCTGCCGCTGGACCGGCTGGCCTACCTGGGCCACTGGGTCACGCCCCCTGGTGCACCGCGGCGCTTCGACACGCGCTTCTTCGTGGCGCTGGCGCCGCCGGACCAGAAGGCGGCACACGACGGCAGCGAGACCATCGACCACGCCTGGCTGACCCCCGCCGAGGCCCTGGCCGCACATCGCCAGGGTCGCATGTCGCTGGGGTATCCCACCCTGCGTACCCTGCGATTGCTCGGTGACTTTCCCTCCGCCGAGGCGCTGTTGCGTTACGCCCACGCCAACCCGCCGACGGCGAGTCCCAGCCGTCCCTGGCCGGCTCACAGGGGCGGCGTTGCCTGGCAGGTGGAGCCGGATGCCCCGGCCTATGCGGAGGTGCGGCGTCTGGATCCGCACCGCCAGGGTACGGCCAGCGCCGAGCTCGTGCCCGGTAGGGCGGTGGAGCTGGCGCCGGGGGTGACCCGGGTGACCGCACCCAATCCGGGCGCGATGACCGGACCCGGCACCAACAGCTATCTGCTGGGCAACGGTGATGAGTCTCTGGTGATCGACCCGGGCCCCGCGGATCCGGCCCATCTGGAGCGGCTGCTGGCGTTGGCCGATGGACGCATCTCCCGTGTGCTGGTGACCCACACCCATATCGACCACTCGCCGGGGGCGGCCTGGTTCAAGGCGCGCACCGGTGCCCGGCTGGTGGGTCTGCCGCCGCCGCCCGGGGCCAGCCAGGACGCCGGTTTCGTGCCCGACCACCGGCCGGCCCACGGCGAGCGCCTCGACACGCCCGTCGGCCCGCTGAAGGTGCTGCATACGCCGGGGCACGCCTCCAACCACCTCTGCTACCTGCTGGAGCCCGCGCGGCTACTGTTCGCCGGCGACCAGGTGATGCAGGGCTCCACGGTGGTGATCAACCCGCCGGACGGCGACATGGGCGCCTATCTGGCCGCCCTGCAGGCCCTGGGGGAAGAGACCTTCGATACCATCGCTCCGGGCCACGGCTTCCTGATCGGTGAGGCCCACGCCGCCATCGACTTCCTGGTCACCCATCGCCTGGCCCGGGAGCACAAGGTGCGCCTGGCGCTGGCGCGTCACGGTCCTGCCAGCCTGGAGACGCTGACGCAGCATGCCTACGATGATGTGCCCGAGGCACGCCGGGCACTGGCCGCACGTTCGGCGCTGGCTCATCTGCTCAAGCTGGAGGTGGAGGGGAGGGCGCTACAGCATGACGCCCTCTGGGAGGTCGTGGAGGAGTGACGTCGTTGGCTGGCCTGCGCCGGTGCTGTGATGGCGGTGCAGGGGGGGCAGAGGGCCAGGGTGGACGTCGTGGCGGCCATGGGGTGTACTGCCATGGGGCCCGGTCCGGGATGATCGGGTGGCGGACGTCCTGGCTGGGAGTCATCGACATGACACGCTTTCTCACGTGGTGCCTGCTCCTCCTTCTGCTCATGGCCGGCTCCGCCGTGGCGCAGTCCTCCGAGGGAGAGGAGAGCCGCTGGTTCACTCTCGATGCACTCAACAGCGGGCTCGGCGAGCCACCCGAAGCCGCGCGGCGCCAGACCCCGCGCGAGGCGCTTCGCAGCTTCCTCGGCCTGACCCGGGAGGGCGAGTTCGCGGCGGCGGCCCATCTGCTCAACCTCTCCGAATGCCGCCCGAGGAGCAGGCGTCGCGGGGCGGGGATCTGGCGCGCCAACTCGCCTCGGTGCTGCAGCGGGGTGACTGGCTCGAGCCCTCGGACCTTCCCGGCCGACGCGATGCCATGGTCGAGGATCCTTCCGGCCAGCACCCCCTGGCGGGGCAGCCGCGGCGCAACCTGCGCCTCACCTCGCTGGACGCCGAGGGCGAGACCCACGACATCCGTATCGCCCGCTACCGGGTCGGCGAAGACGACCCGGTATGGCTGATCACCCCCGACACCCTGGCCTTCGTCCCCGTGCTCTACGCGACCTACGGCCCCTCCTGGCTCGAGCAGCGCATTCCCGAGCGCTTCCAGCGCAAGCTGGGCATGCTGCAGCTGTGGGAGTGGCTGGCCATCCCGCTCTTCCTGCTGCTGGTGGGCCTGCTGGGCTGGGCGGTACATCGGGTCACCGCGGCCCTCGCCGCCAGGCTGCCGGGGGGTGGCCTGGCGAAGCGCTTCGTTGCCCAGGTACCGATGCCGCTCGCCTTTATCGCCATGTCGCTGCTGGCCCAGCTGCTGCTGGATGGTGTGGTCTCCTTCTCGGGTGTCGCCACCGCCACCTTCCGGGTCCTGCTGATCGTGATCATGGCCTGGGGCATGGGGCTGGCCGCGCTGCGCCTCGTCGACACCTTCCTGCTGCAGATGACCCATCGCCTGGTCGGTGAGATCGACGACACCCGCCACCGCGATGAGCGGCGCCTGCTCACCTCGCTCTATGCGCTGCGTCGCGGCATCATCCTGGTCACCGTCGCCGCGGTGACGGTCTACATCCTTGCGCAGATCAACCTGTTCGGCACCCTGGGGCTGTCGTTGCTGGCCTCGGCCAGTGTATTGACGGTGCTGGTGGGCATCGCCGGCCAGGCGGTGCTGGGCAATATCCTCTCCTCCTTCCAGGTGTCGCTGGCCAAGCCGATCCGCATGGGCGACCTGGTCGTCTTCGAGGGGCAGTGGTGCTATGTGGAGGGGATCTTCTACACCTTCATCCGGCTGCGCAGCTGGGACGAGCGGCGGCTGATCGTGCCGATCAAGTACTTCGTCTCGCGGCCCTTCCAGAACCTCTCGGCCAAGGACGCGCGGCTTTATCGCCGGGTGTCGCTGACCCTGCACCTCAGCGCCGATGTCGAGTGCCTGCGTCAGCGCTTCATCGAGCTGGCCAGGGAGGAGGAGGATGTGATCGAGCCGGAGAAGCTGGAGTGTCACGTGACGGCCCAGCACGAGGCGACCCTCGAGGTCACCTGCTACCTGATGACTCGCGAGCCCATTGGTGGCTGGGTCGCCGAGAACCATCTTCGCGAGAAGCTGCTGGCCTTCGTCCGTGACGAGCACCCGGAGTGGTGGCCGCGGGAGGTGGTCGCGCTCGACCGCCACGACATCACCACCGGCAGTGGGCCTTCGTGAGGCTCTCGGCGGTCAGGCCCAGCGTTCGTCGGCGGTAAAGGCCACGGTGAACCAGCGGCGTTCGGGGGGCGGGCTGAGGCGTTCGGCGATCTGCTCGCGGATCTCGTCCATCACCGCCACCCCCTGTCCGCTGGCGAAGTCCGGGGCGGTGACGATATGGATCTCGATGAAGTGGCCGCGTCCCGCCTTGGCGACATGGCTGTAGTAGTGCAGCAGCCCCTCGCGGGCCATCACCGGGGCCATGGCGGTGTGGACCTCCTCGTCCAGCGCGCTCGGCGCGATCAGGAAGATCTCCTTCACCGCCCGACGCACGATGCCGATGGGCACCGGCATGAAGCCGGCCGTCAGCAGCATCAGCAGCACCGAGTCCACGTAGGGGGTGAGGTGCGCCCAGGCGGTGCCCTGCAGGAATCGGGCGACGATGAAGGCCGCCAGCAGCGAGATGGTGATCAGCGCCGCCATCAGCCAGCCCTGCATGTCGATACGCACGAACTCGGAGTTCGCGGTGCGATTGATCCGCCGCTGGTAGGCGGTCATGGCGACGCAGACGATGGCCACCACCACGGCGTAGGCGATGGCCAGGTCGAAGGCGAGCTCACGGCCGCCCTCGCGCAGGTCGAGCAGGGCGGTGAGGAAGGCATAGAAGCAGAGCAGTATCAGGATGCTGCCATTCAGGGCCGCGACCAGCGGCTCCAGGTGCCAGTAGCCATGCTGGAAGCGTTCGCTGGCCTCGCGCACGGCGAGCCGTGCCACCAGCAGCGCCAGCCCCGACATCGCGGCATCGATGGTCGAGAAGACGCCATCGAAGAGGATCGACTGGGAGCCGGCCAGCAGGCCGATGGTCACCCCCAGGCTGGAGACCACCAGGGTCATCACGATGGAGAGCTTCAGCGCGCGCTGCTCGAGGGTGGCTTGCATGGATGAGGGCTCGTGGTTCAGTAAGCCTTCATACTAGCGAAGCGTTACCGAGGCGGGAATGGCGCGGCTCAACGCTGTAAGGCACCCTCGCTGCGTTGACGCTGCCCGGCCTGCGCCGCTGGCAGCGTCGGCGCCCCTCCACCAGACTGGAGCAGGACACCTTCGCCACCAGGCGGTGGCTCGCCGACAAGGAGGGATGCATGAATCAGCCGATCATCGCCGACAACAAGCCGCAGAAGGTCATGCTGGAGAAGGGCAAGGAGTACGCCTTCTGTCGCTGTGGCCGCTCCAGCGACCAGCCCTTCTGTGATGGCTCCCACCAGGGCACCGGCTTCACTCCGCTGATGTTTACCGCCGAGAAGGACGGTGAGGCGTTCCTGTGCCAGTGCAAGCAGACCGGTGACGCCCCCTACTGCGATGGTACCCACAAGAACTTCGATGCCGACCAGGTGGGCCAGGAGGCGCCGCAGGCCGAGGAGGAGGGTGGCGATCGGATGCCCGAAGCGAAGGCCACCGCGGAGGAGCCCACGGTGGAGTTCATCCATCGCCTGGCCCGGGAGGGGCTGGAGGGCGTGGGGCGCCACGGCCCCATCGACGCCATGGGTGTGCCGCGCGACAGCTTGCCGAGCTGGGACGACCTGCAGCTGATGGTGGCCCAGCTGGCGACACAGCCGCTGCTGGATGAGGCCGAGGTGGCTACCCGGCTGGTGGTGGGCCCCGAGGCGAAAAAGCCGCTGACCCTCGAGATGCCGCTGCTGGTCTCTGACATGAGCTTCGGAGCGCTCTCCGAGGAGGCCAAGATCGCTCTGGCCCGGGGTGCCGAGCGTGCCGGTACCGGCATCTGCTCCGGTGAGGGCGGCATGCTGCCCGAAGAGCAGGCCGAGAACTCCCGCTATTTCTACGAGCTGGCCAGCGCCCAGTTCGGCTTCGAGGAGAGCCTGCTCGAGAAGGTGCAGGCGTTCCACTTCAAGGGCGGCCAGGCGGCGAAGACCGGCGCCGGCGGCCACCTGCCGGGCAGCAAGGTGAGCGCCAGGATCGCCGAGGTGCGAGGCCTGGCCGAGGGTGAGCCCGCGGAGTCGCCGGCCACCTTCGAGGACCTGCACTCGGTGGATGACTTTCGCCGCTGTGCCGACCGCGTCCGCGAGGTGACCGGTGGCATCCCCATCGGCTTCAAGCTCAGCGCCAACCATATCGAGCGCGATATCCAGTTCGCCCTGGATGCCGGCGCCGATTACCTGATCCTCGATGGCCGTGGCGGTGGCACCGGGGCGGCGCCGCTGATGTTCCGCGACCATATCAGCGTGCCCACCATCCCGGCCCTGGCCCGTGCCCGTCACTACCTTGACGACGAGGGGGCGAGCGGGCGGGTGACCCTGATCGTCACCGGCGGCCTGCGCCTGCCCATCGACTTCGTCAAGGCCCTGGCGCTGGGGGCCGACGGGGTGGCCATCGCCAACAGTGCCATGCAGTCCATCGGCTGCGTGGCGGCGCGTATCTGCCACACCAACAACTGTCCGGCGGGGATCGCCACCCAGCGTGGCGACCTGCGCCAGCGCCTCGACGTCGAGAAATCCGCCGCCCAGCTCGAGCGCTTCCTGCGCGCCTCCGCGGGGCTGATGCAGGTGATGGCGAGGGCCTGTGGCCACGACAGCCTGGCGGGCCTCAACCCCAACGACCTGGCGACCTGGAAGCGTGAGATGGCCCTGCTCAGCGGCGTTCGTTACGCCGGCGTGATGGAGCCGGGGCTGTGAAGGCGCCGGCGGCGGATGTCGCAGTGGGGGCGCCCGGGGAGGACGCCATCGAGAGTCGCATCCGGATCGCGCGCCTGGAGCCGGACTCGCCCCACCTGATGACCCTGGCGCGCTGGGAGCTGGCCCAATGGGGTCATCTCGACCCTGACAAGCGTCTGGACCAGGCGCTTGTCAGCTTCCGGGCCCAGTGCGGTGAGGGCGGGCTGCCCTCGGTGTTCGTCGCCATGGCCGGTGATGCCCCGGTGGGTATGGCCAGCCTGATCGATGACGACATGCAGGACCGCGCGGAGCTCAATCCCTGGCTGGCCTCGGTCTATGTGCGCCCGGAGTGGCGCGGGCAGGGCATCGCCTCGCGACTGGTCCGCCGTGTGGAGCAGGAGGCCAGGGAGCATGGCATCGCCACCCTGCACCTCTTCACCCCGGACCGCCAGGCGCTCTATTGTCGCCTGGGCTGGCAGGCGTTCGAGGAGTGCGTTTACCGTGGTGAAGCGGTGACGATCATGCGGCGGGAGCTGGGCGAGTCGGCCTGACGCCTCAGCGCAGGTAGTACTCCACCGTCGAGACCACGCGCACCGTCTTCACCGGCTGCTGCTCCTCGGGGATGCCCGCCGCCTGGTCGCGGGCGCGGATCTCGAACACCCCCTGGTTGGCTCGGCGCAGGTCGCCGACGTCGGCGCTGGCGTCCCTCGCGAACTGCTCGGCGGCCTCCCGGGCCGCCGCCGTGGCCTCGGCGATCATCTCCGGCTTGATCTCGTTGAGGCGGCTGAACAGGTAGAGCGGACCGCTGGGGCCGTAGTCGGAGGAGAGCACCACACCGGCATCGAGCAGCTCGCCCACCGCCTGGGCGGTGTCGCGGATGCCCTCGATATCGGTGCTGCGCACCGTCAGCGTCTGGTTGATGATGAAGGTCTGCTCCATGTCGCTGCTGCGGTAGGGATTGGCCGAGGTGTCGTTGACATTGAGTCGCTGCAGCTCCACCTGGTCGGCGGCAATGCCGTGGCGTTCGAGGAAGTCGAGGATCGCCTCGCGGCTGACGCTGGCCTCGTCACGGGCCTGCTGCAGGGTCGTGCCGGATGCCACGAAGTGCAGCGGCCACAGTGCGATATCGGCCTCCACCTCGCGCTCGGCCAACCCCTTGACCGTGACGTAGCGGTCGCCGGTACGCAGGTCGGTCAAGCCATCGGCGATCAGCGATGCCGCAACGACGGCAGCGATGGCGAGGATCAGGCTGGGTATGACCTTCATGACGACTCCTTGGCGGTGGCGCGCCGCAGCACTAAGGGAAGAAACATCGATTCCAACCCTTGGATCATACGCCTTTCGCAGGAAAACTAGACTTCACAAGGCCATACCCTGAATCCCGGAGGATCGACCATGCGACTCGAAGGCTCCTGCCACTGCGGTGCCGTACGCTTCTCGGTGGACTCGCCCCATCCCTATCCCTACCAGCGCTGCTACTGCTCCATCTGCCGCAAGACCGCGGGAGGCGGCGGCTACGCCATCAACCTTGGTGGGCGCGCCGAGACCCTCGAGGTCCAGGGGGAGGAGAGCAAGGGCATCTACCGCGCCGTCATCGATGGCGAGCAGAGCCCCGGCGAGCGCCATTTCTGCCGACACTGCGCCAGCGCCCTGTGGGTCCATGACCCACGCTGGCCGGAACTGGTGCACCCCTTCGCCTCCGCCATCGACAGCGACCTGCCGATCCCGCCAGAGCGGGTTCACCTGCTGCTGGACAGCAAGGCCGGCTGGGTCGAGGTCGAGGCGCGGGAGAACGACAAGCGCTTCGCCGAATACCCCGAGGAGAGCCTCGCCGAGTGGCACCGGCGGCTGGGGCTCGAGACACCATAACGAGCAGGCAAGAGAAAGGCGGCACCCGACCGGGTGCCGCCTTCAGTGTGTGCACTGACCGCCGGGGGCAGGTCAGTCGGCGTGGGTGGCGGCCGTCGCCGTGGGAGCGATGATGCCCTGTTCCCGCGCCATGGCATAGGCAGCCCGAGGGCCGGCCCACAGCGAGGGCAGCAGCACCAGCGAGACGGGAATCGCGGTGATCACGATGAACTGCTGCAGCGCACCGATCTGCCCCGCGCCCATGTAGAGCAGGATGCCCGCCATCAGCGCCATGGCGATGCCCCAGAAGGCGCGTACCAGCGGGCTCGGCGCGTCGTGGCCGGCGCACACCACGGCGATGGCGTAGCTCATGGAGTCGCCGGTGGTGGCCACGAAGATGCTGGTCAGCAGCAGGATGGCCAGGGCCATCAGGGACCCGCCCGGCAGCGCCTGGGCTACGGTGAGGGTCGCCACGTCGAACTGGAAGTTGTTCAGCGCCTCACTCAGGTCGATCGCCCCGGTCAGCTGGTAGTGGATGCCCGAGCCGCCCAGTAGGGTGAACCAGATCGCGGTAGCCACCGGGGCCATCACCGCCACGGCGAGGATCATCTCGCGGATGGTGCGGCCCCGCGAGATGCGTGCCACGAAGATCGCCATCAGCGGCGCATAGCCGATGAACCAGGCGAAGAAGAATACCGTCCACCACTGCATCCACCAGGCCGGGGCGGTCTCGGCGCTCATGGTGGCCATGGTGAAGAACGATGACAGGTACTCGCCGAAGCCCTGGCTGAAGGCGTTGACCAGGAACAGGGTGGGACCGGCCACCAGGATCACCGCGGCGATGGCCAGCGCCAGGAAGACGTTGAAGCGCGACAGGATCTGGATGCCCTTGTGGATGCCGGTCATCGCCGAGGTGACGTAGACCCCCGCCAGCAGCACCAGGATGCCGAGCTGGGTGGCGTAGCCCTCGCTGACGCCGAACAGCTCGTGCAGGCCGAAGCTCACCTGGGTGGCGAGGAAGCCGATGGGGCCGACGGTGCCCGCGACTACGGCGATCACGCAGCAGGCATCCACCACGCTGCCCAGCGCCCCCTTCATGACGCGCTCGCCCAGCACCGGGTAGAGCAGGGTGCGCGGCTGCAGCGGCTGGCCCTTCACGTAGTGGGCGTGGGCCAGCACGATGGCGGAAAGCGAGCCCAGCACCGCCCAGGCCAGGAAGCCCCAGTGCATGAACGACTGGGCGAGGGCGCCGGCCACCGCCTCGGCGGTGCCCGCCTCGGTGTCGAAGGCCGGCGGGGTCACCACGAAGTGGTAGACCGGCTCGCCCGCGGCGAAGAAGACGCCGCCCCCGGCCAGCAGGGTGCACATGATCATCGACAGCCACTTGAAGGTGCCGATCTGCGGGCTCTCCAGGTTGCCGACCCGGGCACCGGCTGCAGGGGAGATGGCCACGCCGATGGCGATCAGGAAGGTCAGCAGCAGCAGGAGCTGGAAGTAGGTGCCCAGGGTGGCCGCCGTCCAGGCAAAGCCGGCGCTGATGCTGTCGGCCACCAGGTCGATGTCGAAGAGCGACAGGCCGACGAAGGCGACGATGAAGCCAACCGTGAGCAGCAGCACGATGGGGTCGCCGAGACGCGACAGCGCCGAGCCTTTGGAAGACTCAGAAGGGATTTTCGGAGGCATGGGGATGCTCTAGTTGCGTGACTGTGGGCGCCGATGAGCCATGGCGCTGGCTAGAGCGATCGCATTCTAACAACATTAGACTTAGGTCTAAAGGGGTGACCCGCCCCGGCGGCCATGACACCATGCCGGGAATGGATGACCGAGACACACCGATGTTCAACGAGAGTTCCGCCGGACGCCTCTGGCGCTGGGTCGCCATCGGTGCCGCCCTGCTGATGGCCGGTTACCTGTGGATCTGGCACTCGCCGGAGCTGGCCGATGTGCAGCGCTGGGCCGACGAGGCCTCTCACCACCCCGTGGTGATCATCTCGGTGATCGTGATCATGGCGGTGACCCTGGCGATCGGCCTGCCCGGGAGCATCGGGCTGTGGCTGATCGCACCCTTCTACACGCCGCTGGTTGCCACCCTGATGTTGACGGTCGGCAGCGTGGCGGGCGCCCTGGGTGCCTACTATCTCTCTTCCCGCTTCAGCTACCGTTGGACGCCCAGGGGGCTCACTCGCAAGGTCATGGACAAGCTGGAGAGACGCGGTGATTTTCTGACCCAGTGTGCCCTGCGCGTGCTGCCGGGCTTCCCCCACTCTGTGGTCAACTTCGCTGCCGGCCTGCTGCGCCTGCCGCTTTCCACCTTCGTGATGGCGGCCATCATCGGCCTGGCCGCCAAGTGGGCGGTCTACGCCAGCGCCATCTTCGGTGCCCTGGAGGCCATGGAGAGCGAGGAGGCCGTGAGCCCCAACGTGATTTTCCCGCTGGTCGCGCTGACCCTGTTGCTGCTGGCCGGCGCCTGGCTCAGGCGCCGTGTCGAGGCCCAGGGTCACTCGCTGGGATAGGGCGGCTCATTCAGCAGGCATCGAGCCACGCCACTTCGAGCCGAAACGGCCCCGCCTGACGGTCGACGATCATCAGCCCCACCTGGGTGATCCGCGAAGGATCCAGCGCCGGCACCTCCGGGAGTCGTCGCCCCCGGAACATCGCCTCGAAGGCGTGCCAGGGCAGCTCTACGCGCTGCCACTCGTCCCCCTCGGGCCGGAAGCTGGCGCGGTAGGCCGCGCCCTGCGGCAGCTGGTTGGTGTAGAGGCGCAGCTGGTAGGCCCTGCCGTCGCCGCGCACGCGCAGCACGATGCCCGCGGCCTGGCCCAGGTTCATGGCCTCGGGGTCGCGGCGCACCGAGGCGAAGCCGCCGTTGTTCTCGAGCGACGTCTCGCCGCCGAACACCCCGATGCCGTTTTCTGCGTGCAGGCCGCCGCGGGAGACGCCACCCATCACGGCATCGTTGATGGCGCGCCAGCGGGTTGCCTCGCAGGCGTCCTGGAAGTCGATCAGGCGTGCTGTCATTGGGGCCTCCGGGGTCTGCTGTGCCAGGATTCCAGCATGCCTGCCTGGGCCCGCGATGTCTCCTCGGGGGCTGCGCGGTACCAATCCGCCACTTCACCATGACGCCCGGCGGGAAAAACTGGATAATGGCGGGTTTTCTGCCCCCGCGGCCCACGCCAACTCCCCCGGTGCCCCATGGAAATCAAGGTCAACTATCTCGACAACCTCCGCCTGGAGGCCAAGTTCGACGACTTCACGGTCATCTCCGACCAGCCCATCCGCTACAAGGGTGACGGCTCGGCGCCGGGGCCCTTCGACTACTTCCTGGCCTCCTCGGCGATGTGCGCGGCCTACTTCGTCAAGGTCTACTGCAACGCCCGGGATATCCCCACCGAGAACATCCGGCTGTCGCAGAACAACATCGTCGACCCGGAGAACCGTTACAAGCAGATCTTCAAGATCCAGGTGGAGCTGCCGGAGGATATCTCCGACAAGGACCGCCAGGGCATCCTGCGCTCCATCGACCGCTGCACGGTGAAGCGGGTGGTGCAGGAAGGCCCCGAGTTCGACGTCGAGGTGGTCGAGAATATCGACGAGGACGCCCAGGCCATGCTGACGGGTGTGCCCAAGGGCGCCGAGCGCGGCGAGGGCACCTGGATCGAGGGCAAGGACCTGCCGCTGGAACAGACCATCGCCAACATGACCGGGATCCTGGCCGAGCTCGGCATGAAGATCGAGATCGCCTCCTGGCGCAATATCGTGCCCCACGTCTGGTCGCTGCATATCCGCGATGCCGCCTCACCGATGTGTTTCACCAACGGCAAGGGCGCCACCAAGGAGAGTGCGCTCTGTTCGGCGCTGGGCGAGTTCATCGAGCGCACCAACTTCAACTTCTTCTACAACGACCAGTTCTTCGGCGAGCAGATCGCCAACGCCGAGTTCGTCCATTACCCCAACGAGAAGTGGTTCCTGCCGGGGCCCGATGATGCCCTGCCCGAGGGGATCCTCGACGATACCACCCGCGAGATCTACGACCCGGAGGGGGAGCTCTGCGCCTCCCACCTGATCGACACCAACTCCGGCCGGGCCGACCGCGGCATCGTCTCGCTGCCCTTCATGCGCCACTCCGACGGCGAGACGGTCTATTTCCCCTCGAACCTGATCGAGAACCTCTACCTGAGCAACGGCATGAGCGCGGGGAACACCCTGGCCGAGGCCCAGGTGCAGTGTCTCTCGGAGATCTTCGAGCGGGCGGTGAAGAAGCAGATCATCGAGCAGGAGCTGGCTCTGCCCGACGTGCCGGCCGAGGTGCTTCAGCGCTACCCCGAGATTGTCGAGGGCATCGAGGCGCTGGAGGCCCAGGGCTACCCGGTGCTGGTCAAGGATGCCTCGCTGGGCGGCCAGTTCCCGGTGATGTGCGTCACCCTGATGAACCCGAAGACCGGCGGCGTGTTCGCCTCCTTCGGCGCCCATCCGAGCTTCCACGTGGCCCTGGAGCGCACCTTCACCGAGCTGCTCCAGGGGCGCAGCCTGGAGGGCTTCAACGACTTCCCGGCGCCCACCTTCAACTCCATGGCGGTCACCGAGCCCAATAACTACGTGGAGCACTTTATCGACTCCTCCGGGGTGATCTCCTGGCGCTTCTTCAGTTCCCGCTCGGAGATCGCGTTCTGCGACTGGGATTTCACCAGCGGTGGTAGCTACAGCAACGAGGAGGAGAGCGCGGCCCTGTTCGGCATCCTCGAGGAGATGGGGCTGGAGTCCTATGTCGCGGTGCGCGAAGAGCTCGGCGCACCGGTGTGCCGCATCCTGGTGCCCGGTTTCTCCGAGGTCTATCCGGTGGAGGACCTGGTGTGGGACAACACCAATATGGCCCTCGACTACCGTGAGCAGATCCTCAACCTGCATCGCCTGGGCGACGGCGAGCTTGCCGATCTGCTCGAGCGCCTGGAGGAGAGCCAGCTTGACGAACACATGACGATCATTTCGCTGATCGGCATCGAGTTCGACGAGAACACCATCTGGGGCCAGCTCACCATTCTCGAGCTCAAGCTGCTGATCCATCTGGCGTTGGGGCAGCACGAGGAGGCGCTGGAGCGGGTCGAGATGTTCCTGCAGTACAACGACAACAGCGTGGAGCGCAATCTCTTCTACCAGGCGGTGCAGGCGGTGCTGGAGGTCGTGCTGGATGATGAGCTCGAGGTGGAGGACTTCCGCTACAACCTGGGGCGGATGTTCGGCGAGGAGACCATCGAGGCGGTGATCGGCTCGGTGAACGGCAGCGTGCGTTTCCATGGCCTCACCCCGACCAGCATGGCGCTGGAGGGGCTGGAGAAGCATCAACGCCTGATCGAGAGCTACAAGAAGCTGCACGCTGCCCGTGCCGTCCGGGCCGGCATGCGTATGCAGGACGTCTACGCCCCCGCGGACGCCTGAGCGTCGCGGGGCCTTCGTCGAAGATGCGCCGCCGCACAACAGCGCGTGCGGTCGGTTCGGCTAGGGTTCCCGGCTCGGTGGCTCCTGGGGCGGTGGCTCCCCCGTGTCGGCCTGGGCATCGGCCTTCTCCAGCGCCGGCAGTACCAGGACCCGGCACGGTGCGTTCACCGCCACGTACTCCACGGTGGCGCGGCGCAGTGGCCAGCGGCCGCTGCCGCCGCGGGAGACGAGAATCAGCAGATCGGTGCCGAGCTGACCCGCCAGGCCTACCAGCTTTTCGCCGGCGTTGCCGGCCACCACGTGCAGGCTGGCGTCGCGATCCAACGGTAGATACTTGCGCACCAGCAGGTCCAGCGTCTTGCGCACCTCGGCTTCCTTCTGCTCCGGCGCCTCGCCCGTCACATGGGGAAAGAAACCGCCGCCGCCGGGATGATAGGCGCTGGCCAGATGCAGCTCGCCATCCTCTGCCAGCAGCTCCACGGCAGCCTCGATCGCGCACTTGCCTTCGCCATCGTCCTCCGGATCAATGGCGAGCAATAGTTTCTGGTACATCGGTGGTCTCCTGTTTCACCGCGGAAGTGGCCTCGACCTCGGGAAATACTCTCCCCTGGACCAGCGCATCGACGCCGAAGCCGCGATAGTCCGCTCGCAGTGCCCTGAAAAGCGCTATCGCCATGAACACCAGCAGAATGCAGAAGGGCAGGCCCAGCGCGGTGATCACGTTCTGCAGGGCGTCCAGGCCGCCGGCCAGCAGCAGCGTCGCGGCAATCATCCCCTGGGCGACGGCCCAGAAGATCCGCTGGCGAACCAGCGAAGGCTGGTCATCGCGACGGGTCAGCATGTCGATCACCAGCGAGGCGGAATCCGACGAGGTGGTAAAGAAAATCACGATGATGGCCACGCTCAAGGCCGATACCACGCTGGTCAGCGGCAGCCCCTCGAGGAAGGCGAAGATGGCCACCGAGGGATCCTGCTGCACCTGCCCGGCGAGCGTCAGCTGACCGCTCATTTCTGCCTGGATGGCCGAGAGCCCGAAGATGCCGAACCAGACCAGGGTGAAGGCTGTGGGGGCAAACAGCACGCCGGCCACGAACTCGCGAATGGTGCGTCCCCGTGAGATGCGGGCAATGAAGATGCCGACGTAGGGCGCCCAGGAGATGGTCCAGGCCCAGTAGAAGAGGGTCCACTGCCGCTGCCAGTCGGTCTCCTTGTAGGTCTCGGTCCAGAAGGCCAGCCAGGGCAGGGCGCTGAGGTAGTCGCCCACGCTCTGCACCATGCCCTCGGCGATGAATACGCTGGGGCCAGCGAGAAGCACAAAGGCCAGCAGTACCACGGCCAGCAGGATATTGACCTGGGAGAGGCGGCGAACACCCTTGTCCAGCCCGAGTGCGACGGAGGTCGCGGCAATGCCGGTGATGACGGTGATCAGACCGACCTGGACCAGAGGGCTTGAGGGCGCACCGACCAGATAGTTCAGGCCGCTGTTCAGCTGCAGCGTGCCGAGCCCCAGCGACGTGGCCACCCCGAACAGGGTACCCAGCACCGCGATCACATCGATGGTCCAACCCCAGGGCCCGAAGGCCCGCTCTCCCAGGATGGGGTAGAACAGGCTGCTGATGCGCATGGGGAGGTCATGGCGATAGGCAAAGTAACCGATCGCCAGGCCCGGCAGGGCAAAGATGGTCCAGGTGTGCAGGCCGAAGTGGTACAGCGCGAGGGTCATGGCATCGCTGGCCGCCTGCTCCGAGCGTGGCGTGACGCCATCGAAGGGTGGACGGGCGAAGTGGGAAACCGGCTCCGCCACGCCCCAGAACATCAGGATGGTCCCGATGCCGGCGGCGAACAGCATGGTGAACCAGGTCAGGTTGGAGTAGTCGGGACGACTGTCGTCGGCGCCCAGCCGGATATTGCCATAGCGGCTGACGGCCAGGCCGAGCAGGAAGATCAGCAGTGCACTGACCACGAGAATATAGAACCAGCCCAGGTTGGCGGCGACCCAGCCGGTCAGCAGGCCAAAACTGCTGGCAACGGCTTCGTCAAAGGGAATGGCTATCCCGACGAACAGCGCCGCGATGCCGGCCGAGGTGAAGAAGACTCCGGGTATGGTCTGGAGCCCGAGCCGACGCTGTAGCCATGTCAGCACATGCGCCTCCGTTGCGTTAGCAAAGTCCCATAAAATGATCCTGCTACGTTAGCATGGGCGGCAGTGGACTGCAGATACCGAGACACTGAGACACCGGGACAGTCCCGTTTGGGACTGTCCCGAACGATAGCTTGGGGACGACAGCTTCGTTGGTAAATGATATCGCTCCCATATCGGTTACCCGGCGTGGGGGCGATGTCGTTCTCGGCCACGCGCCGACAGGCGGTTGGCTCCCTGAACGCATCTGGTATGATCGTTTCAAATAGATGTTTTAAACCCTTGGTGGCATTACCCGTGGCGTGATTCAGGCCGCCATGGTTCGAGACGTCTCTTGTCCGTTCGCGCGACTCGACTGTCACCGCCACGCCCAAGGATGCGCGATGCAGTCTCCCTTTCGCCCCCTGTTGAAGCCGTTCCTGCCGCTGGCGGCCCTGTTGCTGTTGATCTTGCCATTGCTGACCGGGTGCCAGGATCAGGCGCCCGAGCCATCGGCGACGGACGCGCCGCGCTGGGTCAAGACGGCCCCGCTGTCGGCGAGCTCGGCGCATACGCTGTCGCTCACCGGCGTGCTGCGCGCCCGCTATGAAACGCCCCTGGCCTTTCGGGTCAGCGGCCAGATCGCCACGCGTCACGTCGATGCCGGGCAGCGCGTTAACCAGGGCGAGGTGCTGTTTACCCTCGACCCCAGTGATCTGGAAGAGTCACTTGCCGCCGCTCGGGCGGAGCTTGCCGCTGCCGAGGCGGCGCTGGATGTGGCCGAGGCGGATCTCTCCCGCGACCGGAAGCTACTGGAGAAGGGATATCTCAGCCGCCAGGCCTTCGAGCGTGCCGAGCTGGGGGTGCGCGAGAACAGGACGCGCCGCGAGGCGGCCAGCGCCCGGGTGACCCAGGCGCGAAACGCCCTGGAACATGCGAGCCTGCGCGCCGAGGCCGATGGTGTGCTGATCGATGTCAGCGGCGAACCGGGGCAGGTGGTCGGCGTCGGCCAGGCGGTCGCCAGGCTGGCCCAGGAGGGGCCGCGCGAGGTCGAGGTCAACTTCCCCGCTCGGTCGCGGCCGCCCCAGACGGGCGAGCTGCTGGTGGGGGAGCGGCGCATCCCCCTGACCCGCCGCGAGGTGGCGGGGGCGGCCGATCCGGCCAGCCGTACCTGGCGCGCTCGCTATCGATTGGAGGCGCCGCTCGAGGAGCGCAGCCTGGGGGATGTGGTCCAGACACGTTTTACCCTGCCGGATGCCACAGCGCAGGCGCGCTTTCAGGTGCCGGTGGCGGCGCTGGATGAGCGCGGCGAGGGCCCCAGGCTATGGCAGGTCGTGGAGGGGGAGGCGCAGCCGCTGCCGGTGACGCTGGAACAGGTGACCCGCGAGCACGCCTGGGTCAGCGGTGACGGGCTCGAGGCCGGGCAGGCGGTGATCAGCCTGGGGACCCATCTGCTCACGGCAGGCATGGCGGTGCGGCCGCTGGACGCGAAGGAGGCGCCGTGAGCTTTCCCAACCTCTCGGCGCTGGCGGTTCGTGAGCGGGCCGTCACGCTGTTCTTCCTGATACTGGCGCTGCTGGCGGGGGCCTATGCCTTCGCCTCCCTGGGGCGAGCGGAGGACCCAGACTTCACCGTACGAGTGATGATGGTCTCCGCGGCCTGGCCCGGTGCCTCGCCGGAAGAGATCCAGGAGAGCGTGGTGGACCCGCTGGAGAAGCGCATCCAGGAGGTCGACGATCTCTACCGCATCGAGACAACCATCCGCCCCGGGCGCGCCGATCTCAAGGTGGAGTTCGAGGATACCGTGCCCGGCGAGGCGATAACCGAGCGCTTCTATCAGGTGCGTCGTCGCATGCAGGACGCCGCCCCCACTCTGCCCGAGGGCGTATTGGGGCCGATGATCAATGAGGACTTCGGCGACGTCTACTTCTCCTTGGCGGCCTTGACCGCGCCCGGCATGCCGATGCGTGAGCT
Source organism: Halomonas sp. G15 (assembly GCF_021282295.1). NCBI lineage: Bacteria > Pseudomonadati > Pseudomonadota > Gammaproteobacteria > Oceanospirillales > Halomonadaceae > Halomonas > Halomonas sp. G15. The sequence goes on from NZ_JAJSPA010000002.1 coordinate 54,283, forward strand.
GCTGCGCGAGGCCGAGGAGATTCGGGACCGGTTGCAGCGCGTCGAGGGGGTCAACAAGGCCGAGGTGCTGGGCGAGCGCCAGGAGCGCATGCATGTCGACTTCGACCTGGCCCGGCTGCAGAGCCTGGGGATCTCCCCCGAGGCCGTCTTCTCCGCCATTCAGGCGCATAACCGGCTGGTGCCTGCCGGGCGCATCGACACCCGGGGGCCGCGCCTCTATCTGCGCCTGACCAATGATCTGTCGGAGCCCGAGGCGCTGGCCGATGTGCCGATCCGTATCGGTGAGCGGCTGATTCGCCTGGGCGATATCGCCGAGATCTCGCGGGGCTACGAGGACCCACCCAGCTACCTGGTGCGTGCCTTCGGTGAAGAGGGACTGCTGCTGGGGGTAGTGATGGAGCAGGGCGTCAATGGCCTGGCGTTTGGCGATCGCCTGGACGCCTTCTGGCAGCAGGAGCGCAGGCGCCTGCCGCTGGGCATGTCCCTCGAGGTGATGACCAACCAGGCCGATGCCATCGCCGGAGCCGTGAATCTCTTCCAGGTAAAGTTCCTGGTCGCCGTGCTGGTGGTGATGCTGGTCACCATGCTGGCGGTCGGACTGCGCGCCGGCATCGTGGTGGGGATCGCCATTCCGATCACGCTGGCGCTGACCTTCGTGACGATGCTGGCGATGGGGATCAATCTGGACCGCGTCACCCTCGGCGCCCTGATTATCGCCCTCGGGCTGCTGGTCGACGATGCCATCATTGCCCTGGAGATGATGATCGTGAAGATGGAGGCGGGCTGGAATCGGCTCGATGCGGCCACCCACGCCTGGAACGTTACCGCGGCGCCGATGCTGTTCGGCACCCTGGTCACGGTGGCGGGCTTCGTTCCGATCGGCTTTGCCCAGTCAGCCGTGGGCGAGTACACCGGCAATATCTTCTGGGTGCTGTGTGTCTCGCTGCTGCTGTCGTGGATCGTGGCGGTGGTCTTCACCCCCTACCTGGGCGTCAAGCTGCTGCCCGAGCAGACGGCGGGCCATGGCCAGCACGAGGCCTATCAGTCGCGAGGCTATCGTCGCCTGCGCGGGATCATCAGTGCCTGCGTGCGCTTTCGCAAGAGCGTGGTCGCGCTTACGGTGGCGCTGCTGGTGGCGGCCGCCGCCGGCCTGGCCGTGCCGGTAGAGAAGCAGTTCTTCCCCAGCTCCGACCGTCCCGAGGTGCTGGTCAGCGTCTACCACCCCCAGGGCACGGCCATCGGCGCCACCGATGCGACGACGCGGCGTATCGAGGCGTTGATCGGCGAGGCCGAGGGGGTGGCGTCACTCTCCGCCTATGTCGGGGCCGGCGCTCCACGCTTCTTTATCTCCGCCAACCCCGAACAGCCGAACCCGGCGTTTGCCAAGCTGATTGCGGTGACCGAGGGGGTCGAGGCGCGGGAGCGGCTGATCGAGAGACTCAACGAGCATATCGCCGCCGGTGACTTCCCCGAGGCGCGCGTCCGTGTGCAGAAGCTGCTCTACGGGCCACCGGTCGACTGGCCGGTCAGCATTCGCGTGCTGGGCGATGACCCCGATCGCCTGCGCGAGATCGGCCATCAGGTGCGTGAGGTAATGGCTGAGCATGCCGCGACACGCGACCCCCATCTGGAGTGGGACGAGCGGGTCCCGCGGCTGCACCTGGCGATCGATCATCACCGGCTGCAGCTGGTCGGATTGACCCCGGACGAGGTGGCGCGTCAGCTGCAGTTCCAGCTGGATGGCATGACCATCACCGAACTGCGCGACGGTATTCGCCTGGTGCCTGCCGTGGGGCGTGGGGCGCAGACCGACAGCGTTGATCTGCCGAGCCTGGAGATCCTCAATCGCGAGGGGCGGCGCATACCATTGGCTCAGCTGGGCGAGCTGGAGACCCTCTTCGAGGAGCCGGTGATCCGGCGCATCGACCGCCAGCCGTTCCTGGCCGTCAACGCCGAGATCGAGGGTGCCCAGCCCAACGACGTGACCCGGGAGGTCTGGCAGGCGCTGGGCGAGCTGCGTGAACACCTGCCCGCCGGCTATCAACTGCAGATCGGCGGCTCGGTGGAGCAGTCGGCCAAGGCGGAGGCCTCGATTCAGGCCCTGCAGCCGCTGATGGTGGTGCTGATGCTGGTCTTTATCATGCTGCAGATGCGCTCCTTCGCCGGAACCTTTATCGTTATGGCGACGGCCCCGCTGGGGCTGATCGGAGCGGTGGCGGCACTGCTGCTGTTCAACCAGCCGTTCGGCTTCGTGGCCACCCTGGGGCTGATCGGCCTGGCGGGGATCCTGATGCGCAATACCCTGATCCTGACCCAGCAGGTGGCGGATAACGTCAGATCCGAGATGACGATGCGCGATGCCGTGGTGGAGGCGGCCGTGCAGCGGGCCCGCCCGGTGATATTGACTGCGCTGGCGGCGATATTCGCCTTTATCCCGCTGACCCTGGACAGCTTCTGGGGGCCGCTGGCCTATGTGTTGATCGGTGGCGTGGCCGTCGGCACCCTGATCACCCTGTTCTTCGTGCCCGCGCTCTATGCTCTGGGGTATCGCATTGCCCCGCAGGCAGAATGACGCGGGTCTGGTCGTATCATCAAACTCCTGGGCTCACCCATCGGCGGGGCTCAGGCCATTTCATGCCATCGGATGGTTGTCATGCTTCGCGCCGTCTTGCGCTATTTCGAAACCCGAGTGAACCCCTATCCCGAGGGTAGTCGGGGCACACCCCCCAGGGGACTGTTCGCCTTTATTCTGCACTTCTCCCGGCCAGTGCTGTCGCTGCTGATCGTGATGTCGCTGCTGACGGCGCTGGTCTCCGCGGCGGAGGTCATCTTCTTCCACTATATGGGGGAGCTGGTGGACTGGCTGGCCGGTGCCGAGCGCGCGGGCTTCTTCGCCGAGCATGGCTGGCGTCTGGCCGGCATGGCGGCGCTGGTGGTGGTCGTGTTGCCGCTGCTCACCCTGCTGCAGGCACTGGTGACCCAGCAGAGCGTCTTCGGCAACTACCCGATGATCGGGCGCTGGCTGGCGCATCGCCATATGCTGGGTCAGAGCCTCGCCTTCTACCAGGACGAGTTTGCCGGGCGGGTCTCCCAGAAGGTGATGCAGACGGCGCTGGCAATTCGCGAGACGGTAATGAAACTGATGGACCTGATGGTCTATGTGTTGGTCTATTTCGTTGGCGCCATGCTGCTGATGGGTAGCGCCGAGCCCTGGCTGATGCTGCCGCTGGTGGCGTGGCTTGCCGGCTATCTCGCCATCATGTGGGTCTTTGTGCCGCGCCTGCGGGCGGTCTCCATGGCGCAGGCCGACGCCCGGGCGGTGATGACCGGGCGCATCGTCGACAGCTACAGCAATATCCAGACCATCAAGCTCTTCGCCGATACCCGTCGCGAGGAGGCGTATGCCCGGGACGCCATGGAGGGCTTCATGACCACGGTGCATCGCCAGATGCGTCTGGCCACCGGCCTGACCGTCAGCCTGACCCTGCTCAACTCCCTGCTGCTGACCGGGGTGGCGGCGGCGGTCATCGGCGCCTGGTATCTGGAGGCGGTGTCGCTGGGTGTCATCGCCGTGGCCATTGCCCTGGTGATGCGTATCCGCTTCATGTCCGACTGGATTCTCTGGGAGGTGGCGAGCCTGTTCGAGAACATCGGCACCGTGCAGGATGGCCTCAACACCATCGCTCGAGAGCCGGCGGTCAGGGATGCGCAGGACGCCACGGCGCTGGCGGTGCCCAGGGGCGAGATCCATTTCGAGGCGCTGCGCTTCGGTTATGAGCGTCCGGACGGGGAGGGGAGGCGGGTCTTCGATGGCCTCGAGCTGGCCATCGCCCCCGGCGAGAAGGTGGGGCTGATCGGCCGCTCCGGGGCGGGCAAGTCGACGCTCGCCAATCTGTTGCTGCGCTTCTACGACCTGGAGGGCGGGCGGATCCTGATCGACGGTCAGGATATCGCCGGGGTGACCCAGGAGTCACTGCGCCGCCATATCGGCATGGTCACCCAGGACACCTCGCTGCTTCACCGCTCGCTGCGTGACAATATTCGCTATGGCAGTCCCGAGGCGAGCGAGGAGGCGATTCACGAGGCGGTGCGCCGCGCTCACGCCGATACCTTTATCGATGAGCTGGTGGACCCGCAGGGTCGCCGCGGCCTGGATGCCCATGTGGGCGAGCGGGGCGTGAAGCTCTCCGGCGGCCAGCGCCAGCGCATCGCCATCGCCCGGGTGCTGCTCAAGAACGCGCCGATCCTGGTACTCGACGAGGCCACCTCGGCGCTGGACTCCGAGGTGGAGTCGGCAATTCAGGAGCAGCTCTATACGCTGATGGAGGGCAAGACGGTGATCGCCATCGCCCATCGCCTCTCCACCATCGCCATGCTCGACCGCCTGGTGGTCATCGATGAGGGGCGCATCGTGGAGAGCGGCACCCACCGCGAACTGCTGGAGCGGGATGGTCTCTATGCCGCCCTGTGGCGGCGCCAGTCCGGCGGTTTTATCGGGGTGGAAGTGCCCTGACCAGAGAGCGGCCCTGGGGCCATTTTCGAATTCACGATAAGCGAGCAAGATGAAACGGCGAATTGTCCCTGGAGTGCTGACATCCCTGGTGGGGGGCGCGCTACTGGTCTGGTGGCTAACCTACGGGACACACCTTCCCGTTTACCGCTGGCCCGGGGAGGCCTTTCAAGGGCTGGCCTTTTTCCTTGGTTGGGGGCTCGGGGTGCCCGAGGCGCTTGCCTACCTATTGGCTGGCCTGGCCTTTCCCGCCGTGTTGGTCGTGTGCTTTATTCCCGGTTACCGGGCAGCGTGCTGTCTTGAGAAGCAGCGCTAACCCGGATGTTGCACCGGGCCGGCCAGACGCTCCCAGATCTCAGGCTCGGTGAAGACATTGGCGCTACGGGCTTGAGATTGGCTATTTCTTGATCAATTTTCTGCGCTCAGGACGCACTGCCCCCAACCCCCATGTGTTTTCTGTGCCGGGGACAGCACGCCGCGGCGCTATCCCGGCACCAGCTTGCTGGCCAGCTTCAGGAAGAGGTCCTGCTCCGGGTACTGGCTGCTCAACATCAGCCGAATCGTGCGCGTGTTGCGGGTGATGACAGCGCCGATCTTCAGCAGCTTCAGGCGGAGGGTGTTGACCTGGGCCTGGGCGAAGGCGGTGCGCTTGAGGTAGATCCGGCGTAGCCGCTCCAGCAGCAGGTAGGCCAACCCCGACAGCAGCAGTCGGTACTGGTTGGGCCACCATTCGTGGCAGCTGGTGCGGTCGGAGAACAGGAACTGCTGCTCCTTGATACGGTTTTCCATCTCGCCTCGGGCACAGTAGCGGTGGTCATAGAGCCACTCGGCGCTGCAGCCGCGCAGGCTGGTGACCACATAGCGGGTGTTGAAGCCACGCCGGCTGGTCTCGGACTTGACGATGACCTTGCGTCGACGCTCCTTCCAGCTCTTGGCAGCGTACTCGATGAAGCCGAAGACACGCTCCTTCTCCCAACTCTTCTCGAAGCGGATAGCCGACGTGTAGTCGATGTCCAGAGCCAGCTTGGCCAAGCGCTTGTTGCCGGCGAGGCCGATGATGTAATCGACGCCGTGGCGGTCGCACCAATTAAGGATCAGCGGACGGCAGAATCCGCTGTCGCCTCGGAAGACGATCTTCACCTCAGGCCACGCCTGGCGCAGCCGCCGGACCAACAGGGCGAGGATGGCGCCGGCGTGGTGAGCGGCATCCAGCGAGGCCGGACGCAGGTAGCTGACCAGCAGCTGGTCGCCACAGAATACGAACAGCGGCAGGAAGATGTAGTGGTTGTAGTAGCCGTTGAAGTGCCGCCCGAGCTGCTGGCCATGCACCCGATCGTCGGTGGCATCGAAGTCGAGGTAGAGCGGTTTCTTGGGTGGCCGCCGGAACGAGCGGATGAACTGCTCGATCATCTCTTCGTGGATGGTGATCGCCCAGTCCCGGTCGGCTTGCTGCTCGAAGCGGCACAAGGTGGACTGACTGGCCAGCACGCCATCGGTATCGACGGCGGTCTGCAGGGCGATATCGTGACGCAGGGCCTGGTGGTCATTGAGATCCTCATAGCCCAGCGCCAGGCCGAACACGCGCTGCCGGACCAGGGTTTCGGTGCGATGCAGGCAGCGCTGAGCGTCGCGCTCGTCGCTGAGCCGGCGAGCGACGGCGCGGGTCAGGCCCATCTCGCGATCGAGCTGCCTCAGCAGCAGGATACCGCCGTCGGAAGTGACATCACCGCCATCGAAACGGGCGATGACCTGACGGCCTTTACAGCGTGGAAAGGAAGCGGACGGCGTGGTACATTTTGTCATGGCGGCTGTAGCGGTTGATTCTGGATTAGGCCCTTGAATCATAACCGATTTTCAGCCGCCTTTTTCATGTCTGATGCAATATCCAGGCTAAGTGTCGTCCATATCGCACAAAGTGGCCTCCATACCTTTGATCAGGGGTATCGCAGTTACCGACAGGGTGGATAGTGAAAGGCGCCGGGGACAGGTCGGAGAGGGGGGCCGAGGACCAGGGATGGCCGAGGTAGCCTACAAGGAAGTACTCGTAGCGCCCCCTCGAAGGCCTGTTGCCGGAATAGCCTTAAGCGGTACTGCCATCTGCGATAGCCCTTTGCCTCTGATTTGCTGCGTTGGGGGCGCCGCAGTAGCATGCGGAATTTCGTATTAAATCCCTATGGAAACCAAGGCTATTATGAAAACCCTGACTCTCGTTTCGATCGCTTCCCTCCTGCTTGTTGCGGGCTGCACCACTTCACCGCAGGAGAGTGGGGATGCCCATAAGCAGCAGGCCTCCTCTGGGTCTTCCATGCAGCAGTACCAGTGCGAGAGCGGTGAAACGATCGCTGCCGCGTATCCCGATAGCGACAGCGCGACGATCGAGTATCAGGGAAACCGTCACGATATGCAGATCGCGGTCTCCGCCAGCGGCGCACGCTATGTGGGCGGCGGGCTGGAGTGGTGGACAAAGGGCACCGGCCCCGGCGCCGAGGGCATGCTGCTACAGCATAAAGCGGATGGCACCTCGGGTGAGATCATCGAGAATTGCACGGCGCGCTGATCATGCGTTGATCGCGTGGTTGTAGAGGACGGGGATGGCAAAAACTGAACGGAGCCACCATGGCACTTGATTACCGCTGGCTCCAGGACACGGTTCGCGACCGCTTCGACTCCGACGACGCCATGGAGGCCTTCCTGCCCAGGCCGCTGACGCCCGACCAGCTGAAGCAGCTGGGGGATGATCGCTACCTCTCCGCCATAAGCCTGCGAGTGTTTCGCGCCGGCATGCAGCACTCGGTGGTGGATGCCCGCTGGCCCGCCTTCGAGGAGGCCTTCTGGGGCTTCGAGCCCGAGACCCTGGTGCTGCTCACCCCGGAGCAGCTCGAGGGCTTCATGCAGGATGAGCGTCTCATCCGCCATCGAACCAAGATGCAGACCATCCCCCGCAACGCCCAGTTCATCCTGGATATTCGACAGGAGCACGGTGGAACCTTCGCCGAATTCATCGCCGACTGGCCGAGCAGCGACATCGTCGGCCTGTGGCGCCTGCTGGCCAGGCGAGGCGCTCGCCTGGGCGGACGCTCGGCGGCAGGCTTCCTGCGCTTGGTCGGCAAGGACACCTTCCTGCTCACCAGCGACGTGGTGGCCCGTCTGGCCGCCGCCGGCATCGTCGACCAGGCCCCCACCAGCCAGCGCGACAAACAGCGAGTGCAGGACGCCTTCAACGCGCTTCAAGAGACTTCCGGCAGGCCGCTCTGCCAGCTCTCGGCGATGCTCTCCTTGACGATCAACCCCAGGTTCTAGCGAGAGCCGATGACCCGAGCCTTCACCGTGTGGTCGGTTGCTGTTTCGCTGCGCCATGAAAAGAGTAAAATCAATGCTCTTTATGGAAAGGCAGGGGAAGATACGATGTCGTCAGATCTGAACAGCCGCTATGGCCTGAATCCCGCGCACAGCGAAGTGGTCGAGACATGCCGGCAGGTGGCGCCGTGCCGCGCCCTGGACATGGGCTGCTCCAACGGGCGCAACGCCCTCTACCTGAGCCAGCTTGGCTTCGACGTGACCGCGGTGGACAACAACCCCGGCGCCATCGACATGTTGCAGCAGATCGTCAGCCGCGAGGGGATCGAGAATATCGATGCCCAGGTCTACGACCTCAATCGTGCCGACTTGGACAAGGATTACGGGCTGATCGTCTGCACCGTCACCCTGATGTTCCTCGACCCTGCGCGTGTCGAAGCGGTGATCGCCGACATGCAGGAGCACACCCTGCCCGGGGGCTACAACACCATCGTCTGCGCCATGGACACCGAGGCCTATCCCTGTCCGGTGGGCTTCCCCTTCACCCTGGGGGAGGGGCAGCTGCGCGAGGCCTACGCGGGGTGGGAGCTGGTCAAGTACAACGAGGACGTCGGGACCATGCACAATGGCGCGCGGTTGCAGTTCGCCACCCTGCTGGCGCGAAAGTCCGAGTAGCCGCAGAGGGCGTCAAGGAGGGGAGCGCTCGGTATCAGCCCTGGTCGTGCCGTTCGCGGCTGTCGGCCGGCGCCTGCTCGCGGTCGTGCATGCCGTAGTCGCGGATCACCCCGGCCACGCGCAGGCGGTAGTCGGCGAAGACCTCCTGCCGGCCCTTGGCCTGGGCGGCACGGTGGCGCTCCACCCGGCGCCATTCGGCGATGGCCTCCTCGTCTCGCCAGAAGGAGAGCGAGAGCAGCTTGCCCGGCTGGGCCAGGCTCTCGAAGCGCTCGATGGAGATGAAGCCATCGATCTCCGCCAGCAGCGGGCGCAGGCCGGCGGCGATGTCGAGATAGTGGTCGCGCTGGTCGGGGTGGGGCTCGACTTCGAAGATGACGGCGATCATGGCGGCTCCTGGTGAACGAACACATATCGCGCCAGGGTGCGGATGGCGGGGATGCCGACGCGGCCCCTGGCGGGCACTCCCCCTGAACCTAACCCCACCGGGCCCCCGAGTCACTCACCCGGCTCGGGGGCCTGGCGCTGTGGCGCTGCCATGGGCGGACTCGTGCCGGGGGTATCCGGCGGCGGTCAGAGCGTGCGCCAGGGGATCGGCGGGGGCGCCTGCAGGGTCTCCTTCACTGCCTTCAATGCCTGGGCCAGCGCCTCCCGCGAGCGGGCCCCGCCCAGGCAGAGCCGCACCGCCTGGGGCGCCGGCTCGCTGCCCACGCAGAAGGGCTCCGGGCCGGTCAGGCGCACGCCGCGCTCCTCCAGGGCGGCGAGCAGTTCGGCGGCGCGCAGCCCCTCCGGCAGCGTCAGCCAGAGGTTGTTGCCGTGGGGCCGCCCGGTCGGGGCGTACTCCCCCAGCCATCGGCGGGCCAGGCGATGGCGCTCGGCCTGCTCCTCGATCTGCCAGGCCAGCAGGCACTCGGCATCGTCGCTCTCCACGCAGCGGCAGACGGCCTCCACCATCAAGGGCGGCACCATCCAGCTCTGGGCGCGCACCGCCGCACCCAGCGGCTCCTGCAGCGCCTCGGGCACCCGCAGGGCGCCGATGCGCAGCCCGCCCGCCAGCACCTTGGCGGAGCTGAAGGCGAACAGGGTGCGCTCCGGGGCCAGCCGGAAGAGAGGGGTGCCGCGCTCGGCCTCCGGCAGGTACTGCACACCATCCTCCAGGATCCAGAACTCGTGCTGCCGGGCCAGCGCCGCCAGGCGCTCGCGCCGGTCCTCGCTCAGCACGGCGCCGGTGGGGTTGTTCTGGTCAGGGGTGACGTAGACCAGCCGCGGCGGCTGCTGGGCACACAGCCGCGCCAGGGCCTCCATGTCCATGCCGGCGTCGTCCAGGGGCACGGCCAGCGTCTTGAGGTGCGCCTGGCGGGCGGCGCCGATCAGCCCGGGGTAGGTGAGGGCATCGGCGGCGATCCGCTCGCCGGGGCGCGTCAACGCCCGCAGCGTCAGGTCGATGCCGTGCTGGCCCCCCTGGGTGATCACGAGCGCCTCCGGCGCGACCGGCATGCCCAGGCGGGTCATCCAGGCGGCGAGGCGCTCGCGGTGCCCCGCCAGGCCGCGCTCCAGCTGATAGGCCACGGCGCGCTCCAGCGCCGCGCGATCCTCGGCGATCCCGGCCAGCGCCTGGCCCAGCAGCGAGGCGCGCAGCGCATGGGGCGGCGGCAGACTCAGGCTCAGGTCGACCAGGCCCTCGTCCTCCGCCGAGGCGGAGGCCAGGAAGGGGGAGGCGTTCGTCTGCTCGGCGCCGCGCACATAGGTGCCGCTGCCCACCCGGGCGGTGACCCAGCCCTGACGCTCGGCCTCGGCATAGGCGCGCGACACCGTGCCCACGGTGACGCCCAAGGCATCCGCCAGGTGGCGCTGGGGCGGCAGCTTCTCGCCCGGGGCCAGCTCGCCGGCCTGGATGGCCCGGGCGATCGACTCGGCGATGGCCCGGTAGCGGGGGCCCTCGGCATCGAGCCGGGGTGTCCAGATTGTCATGGTGACAATAAAACCTTTGACGCCAGGATTGTGCCCATTAAGCTGAAAATTCACGGGCAGTATCGACAATAATCCCTAAATTGTATGGGTGCAATATGCTTGAAGCGGTGGCGTTCCTGGGGCCGGCGACCCTCTACATGATCTCCATGACCATCACCCCGGGCCCCAACAACGTGATGCTCACTGCCTCCGGGGCCAACTTCGGCTTCCTGCGGACCCTGCCGCACATGCTGGGCATCCTGGGGGGCTGCTTCCTGCTCTTCGCCGGCATCGCCCTGGGGCTGGGCCTGCTCTTCGAGCGCTACCCGCTGGTGCAGACGATCCTGCGGGTGGTAGGTAGCGGCTACCTGCTCTACCTGGCCTGGCGTATCGCCACGGCGCCGCCGCCGGACCTGCGTCGGCGCGGCGAGGGGCGTCCGCTAAGCTTCTGGCAGGCGGCGGCCTTCCAGTTCGCCAACCCCAAGGCCTGGGTGATGGGGCTGGCGCTGATGGCGGGCTTCCTGCCCGGCGAGGGCAATACCCTGGTCAATGCCCTGCTGCTGGCCGGCTTTGCCGAGCTGGTGGCGCTGCCCTGCATCGCGCTCTGGGCGGGTTTCGGCATGGCGATCGGCCGCTGGCTCGACACGCCCCGCGCCTGGCGGGTCTTCAACGGCGTGATGGGGGCGCTCACCGCCGCCTGCGTGATCTTTATCCTGGGATGATAGGAGGGGAGATGAAGACGATAGGGCTGATCGGCGGCATGAGCTGGGAATCGACCCAGACCTACTACCGGCTCATCAACCAGGGGGTGAAGGCGCGGCTGGGCGGGCTGCACTCCGCCCGGCTGGTGCTCTACAGCGTGGACTTCGCCGAGATCGAGGCGCTGCAGCACCGCGGCAACTGGGCGGCCACTGCGCAGATCCTCGGCGATGCGGCCCGCTCCCTGGCGGCGGCCGGCGCCGACTTCCTGGTGCTGTGCACCAACACCATGCACAAGGTCGCCCCGCAGATTGAGCAGGCCGTGGATATTCCCCTGCTGCATATCGCCGATGCCACCGCCAATGAGCTGCACCGGCAGGGCGTGACCCGGGTAGGGCTGCTGGGCACCCGCTTCACCATGGAACAAGCCTTCTATCGCGAGCGCCTGGAGGCGCAGGGCATCGAGGTGCTGGTTCCCGATGCCGCACAGCGCGAGCGGGTCCACACCGTCATCTACGACGAGCTCTGCCGCGGCGAGATCCGGGCGGATTCCAAAGCTGACTACCTCGGGATCGTGGCCTCGCTGGCCGGGCGGGGCGCCCAGGGCGTCATCCTCGGCTGCACCGAGCTCGGGCTGCTGATCCATGCCGACGACACGGAGGTTCCCCTCTTCGACACCACCGCCATCCACGCCGAACAGGCGGTGGAGGCTGCCCTTGCTACTAAACTCGACTTTGCAACGCCGTACCGGCTCACATAGGCTCACGATAATGAATAACTCGCAGGGAGCCAGGAAGGCACAGCGCGACGCTCAATGACTACCGCATGGATGGCTGCAGGCCGTGAACATGCCCAGGTAGGGGCGGTAGCATGTCCCGGCTCCCAAACGCACCCTCACCCAAGAGGGCTTCGTACTCCCGCAAAGCCTTTGCCCAGCACATGAGTGTAGATCTGGGTGGTTTCTACGCTCTTGTGGCCAAGCAACTCTTGTACCGTGCGGATATCCGTGCCCTGGTTCAGAAGCTGAGTGGCGAAGCTGTGCCGGAGGGTATGGCAAGAGCCTGGACGGGTAAGTGAAGCAGCACGCATTGCCTGTCTCACCGCTCTTTGCACCGCTGACGGATGGATATGATGTAGCACGACCTTTCCGGTATCGTCGAAGCAAGGGCGGCTGGCGGGGAAGAGCCACTGCCAGGCCAGGAAGACACCGGCATTGGGGTACTTGCGATCGAGCGCGTGGGGCAGTGTCACCGGCACGCTCCCATGCTGCAGGCGATCGTCAAGCTGATGTTTGGCCGCCGTTATTCTGAGCTGTAGGGCGGGAATGCTGATCCCAGGGAGTAGGGTGGTTCTGTCCTTGTCGCCCTTGCCTGCTCTCACCGTTATGATCTGGCGTTCGAAGTCGATATCGCGGACACGCAATCGGCACGTCTCAATGAGGCGCAGCCCTGAGCCATACATCAAGGTAGACATCAGGTGCATGGGGCCAGATAGATGGCTCAACACGCGCATGACATCCTCGTGAGAAAGCACCACCGGAAGCCGACGAGGACGCTTGGCACGTGAGAACTCTCCGATATCGCCCAAGGGCTGGTCGAGTACGTGCCGATAGAGGAACACAAGGGCATTCAGCGCCTGATTCTGCGTGGCCGCCGCTACCCGCCGCTCCACTGCCAAATGTTCCAGGAAGGCGCGGACCTCCGCGCCGCCCATGCCGGCGGGATGCCGGACTCCGTGGAAGCGAATGAAGTAGCGTATCCAGTAGCAGTAGGTCTTCTCGGTGCGCGGGCTGTAGCGTTTCACCCGTAGGGTGGCCTTGACCCGGTCCATCAGCTTCGGCGGTTTGCTGTGCGTATCCATACTCCCGTCCTCCCGATGCATGGATGTCCATACAGTATTATTGACGCTGGCAAAACGCGCAAGCGTGCGAATTTTGTATAGGTGGCCAAGTTTTTCTTTGGGAATAATGAAATCAAGGTGTTAGCTGGTAAAAGCTTGCGATGATAAGATTGTTGAACGCGCGTGCTCGTTCAAGTCAATAAACGAGCACGCTGTCTAATACCTGTTATGGAGCTCGGCTTTTTTGCATTTAATTGGGCGTAGGTTTTTCCGGCTGCAGCGTGCCACAAGTGGATTCACCGGTATTGAAGTTCACCAGCTTATCGCAGGCTTGGCAGTTTCGCTCCTGGTGGCACTCGGAAAGTAAGAGGTAATCGGCAACATCATCGCTACCGGCATGGTGTGCCAATAAGTAAATTTGGGGCGGCGGCAAGCGCCCAATTCTTGCCCCGCATTGTTCGGGCTGTGGCTCCGCTAGCGCTATGCAAAGTGCTATTAGAAGGTTGGGAGCGTCGCAGCCATAACCAAGCGCATCACTACACGGCCTGTCGGCCGTCGGATGCTCGCAAGCTCGCACCGGTGTGCGCGGCGTTGTACGTAAGATAGGAGTGAAGATGCACCAACGGAGTTCATTGGGGAATATACTAGACAGAATAAAGACATCGACCTTGATTTTCTCGTTAATAGGTGGAGTCTTAGTTGCAGCTATTTTATTCTATTTCTTAAGCTGTATTGGGCATGGAATACAGTCCACTATCGATAAAGATTCTGCGATTGGTATTTCCGATTCCATTTGCTTTAGCATTGTGACTGTGTCGTCTCTTGGCTATGGAGACTATCGACCCATAGGGGCAGGAAGAATTCTAGCTACAGTCGAGGTTATATATGGATTGGTTTTTCTAGCCATCATCGTATCTAAGCTCGCATCAGAACGCACATCAACACTAATTAAGCTTGTATATGCAAGTGATACTCAGAGGCGGCTTTTGGATTTCATTGAGTCCTCAAATGAAAGAAATCATGAAATGAATCAAGCGATCTTGGATCATAACTATTTTCTTGTTAGCGAATTAGCCAGCCGGAATAAAACAGCTTTTTCCACCTGTAAACATTTTATTAACTATCATCATAAATTTGGCGATATTGGTAATGACTGGGATGAAAAGCAGAATGTGCGATTAATCAAGGCTGTAGCCAAAGCTTCTGATTTGGCGAACGTCATTATCAGTAATATGCATACAGATCCAGACCTACATAATCGCATTGAGAGTTATCTAAAGCAGGCAGAATCGCTCTCGGAGCACATTGATAACCTTTATAGTAATGATAGGATTTCAAGAATTCACGGGCACATAATTTCACAAAAAAACGCATTTATTGTCGCCTTGGAAAGAGCAAAAGGTAATTTTGGGAATCTTCGAGGAAGTAAAGGCGACTCAATAACTGATACCTTATTGGCTCGCGTCGAACGGGTTCTTCCTGATCGTCCATGGCCTGAAAATGTAAATAAAGCTATCGCTAAAGAGCTTAAAATTTCAAACAAACTTGCAAATAAAGTAATCGCCAAGTTGATCAGTCAAGGAAAAATTTCAGCTATTGACACCGAATTAACTAGCGATGAAAACGTACAACAAGAAACTGCAACCGACCGCTAAAGCGGCGGTTGAGTTTGGCGTTATGTTTCACAAGATCGGAGTAAAGCGTGACATTTGAAGACTGGATGAGGCTTCGAAGTTTATCTGAATCCTCTGTAAAAAAATATGAAGGGGCCGTAAGCGGAGCAATGTCCGAGTGGGTTGTTGAAGGCGGGATCATGGACGGGCCCTTAACATCTATTTTGAGCCACAGTCGCTTCGAATCCATAGCAATTCGTCTACGGAATCTTCCGATCTATCAGGAGAGAAATGAGCGTGGGCACAATATGTACAACAGCGCTCTGAATAAGTATGCCGAATATTTGCAGGAGGGTTTTGATTCTGACATTGAAGCTGATATTGAATCAATCATGTCCGAAGGCAACGTAACGGACACAGATAAAGCAACTTTAATCAAAACTAGAATAGGACAGGGAAACTTTCGTCAAAAACTGATTTCACTTTGGGGTGGTTGTGCTGTCACTGGTTATAAAGATGCTTCAATGTTGGTGGCTTCACATATCAAGCCTTGGAGAGTATCGTCAAATGTTGAGAGGCTCGATGGTTACAACGGTCTGCTTCTGTTGCCAACATTAGATAAGGCATTCGACTCCGGCCTTATTTCATTTGATGTAGCCGGAAGAATTCTAATTTCACCTTTACTCCAAGAACCAGAAAGTTTAGGTATTTCCGAAGCTATGTCGGTTAACCTTAAGCCAGAGCATCAGGCTTATATGGAGTTTCATCGTGAATCAGTATTTCGCAACACATAACAAGCGCATGTTGTCGGACTGGTTTTCCGCTGCGCTCCAAACCAGCCGCAAATGCGGGCGTTATACGTGAAGGAGCACAGATGAACATCGTCACCCCCCCGATTACTGTCGGAGAAGATGAGGCATTCGAGCAAGATGTCCTTGGCCGAAGTAATTTTGGTCAATCTCTATTGAATTTAGTTTGCCAGTCAAGCGATGAGCTTGTTATTTCTCTCGATGGAAAGTGGGGTGAAGGAAAGACTACGTTTGTAAAAATGTGGAAAGGCATGCTCAACCAAGCCGACGTTCCTAGTATATATATTGATGCTTTTGCAAACGACTATATAGATGACGCATTTATTGCCGTTGCTAGCGCTATTACAACATATATTGAACTGAATTCTGTAAACCCGGATGCTCAAAAGTCAAAAGAATTCCGGGAAAAGGCAAAGCATGTTGGAGTTCAATTATTATCCTGGACTGCTAAAGTCGGAATTAAAGCGGCCACGCTGGGTGCAATAAAAGATAGTGACATAGACGAGTTAAAAGATATTCAATCCGATGTAGCTAAAGGGTTATCTACAGTCGTAGGAGACTACGTCGGCGAAAGGCTAGCGTCACACAAGCAGGATGTAGAGCTGCTTCAGTCATTTAAAGGTTTGCTATCGGAAATGCCGAGCCTTCTTAGTCCAGAAGGCGACAAGCCTCTAGTAATAATTATCGATGAGCTCGATCGATGTAAACCCACTTATGCCGTAGAGCTAATTGAAAAAATTAAGCATCTATTTTCTGTTAAAAATGTTGTATTTGTTCTGGTTATGCATAGAAAGCAGCTTGAAGAGGCCGTTAAGTGTATATACGGGCAAAATATAGATGCGCACACCTATCTTCAAAAATTTATTAACATAGAAACCACGATCCCCAAGAAAACTGGTGACCGTAACGATAGCGACATCAATCAGTACAATAAAAAGCTATTTGGCTTACATCAAATAGAAACGTGGGGAGATGGCCGCAATCTAGTGGATTCCCTGGACGTGCTCGCCACGCACTTTAATTTGTCATTGCGCCAGCTTGAGCGGGTCTACACAAATCTGGCTGTTTTTTACGCATCCTCATCAAAGAATCAGCTTAGGCTTGTTCCCATAATTTCATTTCTGGCCGTTATAAAGGTAGTTGATTCATCCGTTTATGAGGCTCTTTTGCATCAAAAAATGACCTACGAAGAGCTTTGCGAAAAGACTGGGCTATCCGAGCATGATCAAGAAGATAGAAATTTGAGAAGGGTACAGTTTTTAGCAATGTGGCTTAAGTTCTCGCTTATAACGGATGAGCAGTTTGAACAGCTTGATGAGAATGATCGAATAAGAGGCTTCGGCCAATCATTGTGGGAGTGCAATGTAGAACGAAATCGATTAATTCCTATATTTATCCAAAAGTTAAGCATGTTTACTGTTTCATAGAAATGTATAACAAGCGCATGTTGTCGGACTGGTTTTCCGCTGCGCTACAAACCAGCCGCAAATGCGAGCGTTACAAGGCAAGGTGGATACCTTAGTCATGATTGCGAGGGAATGTAAATTTCGTGTTCCAAAAATTCATGGCAAGGGGCTCACGAAATACTATTATTGACTGGTATAAAAGGGTCGTCAGCGACACCCAAGTTTCTCAGGCTCAGATTTTTCGTCGTTCTATTTCTGGAAAATCAAAGCTTTCACTCCTCACACAAAAGCAGCGTTTCAGGCTTGGGCTCTGGCCCTTATAATCCATTTTCAAAAAAGAGGTAGTAGTGATGTTTGGTCCTCAAATCAAGTCCGTAATGGTTGTATATCCCAAGGGCTACTACGACGTAGCCACATCGCTAAAACACGCCATTTCCAAGCACGATAGCCTGGATAGCACGCTCTGGACCATCGAGCAGTACCAGCAAAACCTGCCCACCTTGTCTGGCAAAAGCTATGTGATTTTCCTGGGTTCAGAAAAGGATTGTCCTGTCGCAAAGCCTTTCCACGATCACATTGAGTCTGTCATCTTCCATGAAGGGGCCTGTTACGCCGTGGATGGGCCAAAAGCTCTGGTCTATGGTCTGGATGTCGCGACACTTGAAAAGTTCGCAGAGAGTGGCCCTGACAAGACCTACGTCGACTTCAATGGTGCGCCTATTGGCTTTGCGCCTGAGCCGGTAGAGACTGAGGTCTTGCCTGATGAAGTGAGCGCGAAAACAGGATTCGGTCGATTCGGCAAGGCAGGGTGGGAGGCCTTGTCAGGTGCAACCGCACTGGTTAGCGGTGTTGCTTCAGCTCGCGTTGCCGTACGCGCCGCAGAGAAAGTCAAAGGCATGTGGTCGGCTTCGGATCAGCGTGTGGAAAACACCAAAACCGCCTCAACACTGTTCCTTGAACGAGGTCTTTCTCAGTGGCTTGGTCTTGATCAAGAGTCCGCCGGATGAGTGTGTTTAACGATACCTTCCGAACGGCAATGGGGGCTGCTGCCAGCGCTCACGGCACCCACGTCTCGGCCGTTTACACCCAGGATGTGAACTCGGCGATCGATGCAGCCTTTGAGGCCATCCGGGCTGAAGCTCACCGGGTCCAGAATGTGGACATCAAATTTGCCAAGGGAAATATTGCTGAGGCCTACCACGCTGGAACCTTTAATGTCTCAGCTGTGGCCAAGGGGCAAACCGGTGTTAGCGCGGAAATGATGATCAACAACAAGACCGGTCAGGATATCCGTTACGGCCAGCTGGGCGTTGATGAGCGGGTGGCCGAGCTGAAATACTACATCACCGGCGAAAAAACGGCCAAGGCGCTTAACAACCCCGGCTATTCCTCTGGCGATAAAGTGGTGCCGGCCGACCAGCTCGATGAGGTGCACCAGGTTGCCTCCAGAGAAAGTCTGCGAAATATGGAGACTCGCCCGGAGGTCGCCGAAACGTACGCCCACACCGCCGAGAATGCATCAGACCGCCTGGAATATGGTGACGTCAGCTCAAAGCCGCTCTCCAACCAGGAGGCCATTGATCTGACGAAGGACCTCAAATCTGAGGATGCCGTTAACCCTGAGGACCACGGACTGATCATCAACGAATTTGTTGAGTGGTCGGATATTGCCCGAGAAGCGGGTCAGGCCGCCCTGCATGCTGCAGCTTTCTCGGCAGCACTTACGGCCGCGCCGTATCTGGCCAAAGCCATTGTCAATGGGATCAAGAAGGGTGAGATTGACCTTGTTACCTTAAGCGAAGGGGCTGCAGCCGTAGCCACATCCACGCCCCAGGTAGCCCTGCGAGCTTCTATCGCTGCCGCTATTGTCAGTGCCTCAAAGGCTGGCTATTGCGGTGAAGCGATGAAGGGGATGTCCCCGCATGCCGTCGGGATGGCTACCGCGATGGTGATCAATTCCATCGGCTACTCCATGAAGTATGCAAAAGGCGAAATGCCTGGCAATGAGGTGGCCCTAAACTGCATCAAGGATTCCATTGCTCTTGCCTCAGGCCTGCTTGGCGCGTCCTTGGGAAACAGCATAATTCCAATACCGGTCATGGGTGCCTTGATCGGCAACATGATTGGCTCCACCATTGGCGCGATGGCATTTCAGGGGGTCCATTCCGTTACGCTGGGTATCTGTGTTGAGTCTGGCTGGACCATGTTTGGTCTTGTTGACCAGGATTACCAAGTCCCTGAAGATGTTCTTCAGCAATGCGGCTTTGATCTGATTAAGGTGGACCGTATCAATGTGCAGCGCTTTGAGCCCGGGAGGCTTCAGGTTCAGCACATAGACGTGCAAACGACCGGGATGGTCTTTCTCAGAAGGGGCGTGGTGGGGATGAGTGCCGTTGGCTATGTCTAACACTGCTTTCTCGCAGGGCTCTGGCTGGAGCTGCAGAGATTCTACATGTCTCCCGTCGGGCTAGGTGAGGTGTATGAGCTTGATATATAGCTCTCAGTCCATCACTTCGAGGTCATCAAGTACCTGTTATGCAATACCAAAGCCCCGAGTCAGTCACCTGGCTCGGGGCTTTTGCGTGTTGCCGTTGCGATTACCTAGCCGCCAGTGCCACCCCCACCTTGGAGCGGTTTGGCCGGCCGATGGTTTGGGTGATCCACGTGCCGGTGTCGGCCAGGGCGTCGAGATCGATGCCGGTCTCGATGCCCAGGCCGTTGAGCAGGTAGACCACGTCTTCGCTCGCCACGTTGCCGGAGGCGCCCTTGGCGTAGGGGCAGCCGCCGAGGCCGGCGACGGAGCTGTCCACCACGCTGATGCCTTCCTCCAGCACCGCGTAGAGGTTGGCCAGCGCCTGGCCGTAGGTGTCGTGGAAGTGCGCGGCGAGATGGGCCATGGGTACCTCGTCGCTCACGGCCTCAAGCATCCGCTTGGCCTTGAGGGGTGTGCCCACGCCGATGGTGTCGCCCAGCGAGATCTCGTAGCAGCCCATCTCATAGAGTGCCTTGGAGACTTCGGCCACCTTGGCGGGGGCGATCTCGCCCTCGTAGGGGCAGCCCAGCACGGTGGAGACGTAGCCGCGCACCCGCACGCCGGCGGCCTTTGCTCGCTCCAGCACCGGCTCGAAGCGCGCCAGGGATTCGGCCACGGAGCAGTTGATGTTCTTCTGCGAGAAGGCCTCGGAGGCGGCACCGAACACGGCCACCTCTTGAACGCCGCACTCCAGGGCCGCCTCCAGCCCCTTGAGGTTGGGGGTCAGCGCGGCATAGGTGACGCCGTCACGCCGGGTGAGGCCGGTCATCACCTCGCGGTGGTCGGCCATCTGCGGCACCCACTTGGGCGAGACGAAGCTGGCCGCTTCGATGTAGGAGAGGCCGGCCGCACCCAGGCGGTCGATCAGCTCCAGCTTGGTGGCCGTGCCGATCGGCTCGGGCTCGTTCTGCAGCCCGTCGCGGGGGCCGACCTCGACAAGCCGCACGTGTGTCGGAAATGCCATCGTCTTACTCCTCCGCGGCGAATTCGAGCAGCACGTCGCCCTGGCCCACGGTGTCGCCGGCGGCGAAGTGGAAGCTCTCCACGTGGCCATCGGCGGGGGCGGCCATGGTGTGTTCCATCTTCATGGCTTCCATCACCATCAGCGGCATGCCTTTCTCCACCTTCTGGCCCGGCTCCACCAGCAGCGCCACCACGGTGCCGTGCATGGGGGCGGTGAGGGTGGATTCCGCCTCGTGCTGGCCGTGGTCGATGGCGTCGATGCGGCGCCAGAACAGGCGGGTCTCGCCGGCGGCGTCGGCCATCACCACCACGCCATTGTCGGCGAGGCGGGCCTGCAGGCGGCGGCGGTGGCCGTTGAGGGTGACCGCCACGGCGTCGCCCTCCAGGTGCTGGATGCGCGCGGTGAGGGTCTCGTCGCCGATCACCAGCTGCCAGGGATCGGCGTCGGTCTCGCGGCGGCCCTCGACGATCACCACGTCCTCGGCGTCCGGGGCCTGGGCACGGCTCAGGTCGTGGCCGGTGGCGCACAGGGCGAGGCGGATGGTGTGGGGAGCGTTGAGCCGGAAGCCGTCGTGGCGATCCCAGGGGGAGTCGCTCTCGCACTCCCGGGAGAGCTGCTTGAGGCCGATCAGCGCCGCGGCGGCATGGGCCTCGGTGGTGATCTCGCGCGGCGCGAAGAGGCTCTCCTCGTGCTTCTCGATGAAGCGGGTGTCGAGCTCGCAGCCCTTGAAGGCCGGATGCGTCGCCAGGCGCTGCAGGAAGGCGCGGTTGGTGACCACGCCCTGCACGTCCAGCGCCGCCAGTGCCCGGTTCAGCGTCGCCAGGGCCTGGTCGCGATCGCCGCCGTGGACGATCAGCTTGGCAAGCATGGGGTCGTAGTGCATGGAGACGGCATCGCCGCTCTCCACGCCGCTGTCCAGGCGTACCTTGTCGGCATTAAGGCCGGCGCCTTCCAGGTCCAGGGCGAAGCGCGTCAGGGTGCCGGTGGCGGGAAGGAAGTCCTGCTCCGGGTCCTCGGCGTAGAGGCGAGCCTCGAAGCTGTGGCCGGTGATGGTCAGCTCGTCCTGGGCGAGCGGCAGCCGCTCACCCATGGCCACGCGCAGCTGCCACTCCACCAGGTCCTGGCCGGTGATCATCTCGGTGACCGGGTGCTCCACCTGCAGGCGGGTGTTCATCTCCATGAAGAAGAAAGACCCGTCGACGTCGAGCAGGAACTCCACGGTGCCGGCGCCCACGTAGCCGATCTCGCGGGCGGCGCGCACCGCGGCCTCGCCCATCTCGCGGCGCAGCTCGGCGCTCATGCCCGGGGCCGGGGCCTCCTCCAGTACCTTCTGGTGGCGGCGCTGCACGGAGCAGTCGCGCTCGAAGAGGTAGACGCCGTTGCCGTGGCTGTCGCAGAACACCTGGACCTCCACGTGGCGCGGCTGGGTCAGGTACTTCTCGATCAGCATGCGCTGGTCGCCGAAAGCGGCCTGGGACTCGCGGCGGCAGCCGTCCAGCGCGGCCTGGAAGCCCGCCGTGGACTCCACCACCCGCATGCCCTTGCCGCCACCGCCGGCGCTGGCCTTGAGCAGCACGGGGTAGCCGATCTTGTCGGCTTCGGCCTTGAGCAGGGCGTCGTCCTGGTCGTCGCCGTGGTAGCCCGGTACCAGGGGCACGCCGGCGTCATGCATGCGCGCCTTGGCGGCGGACTTGTCGCCCATGGCGGCGATGGCCGAGGCGGGCGGGCCGACGAAGGTGATACCGGCCTTCTCCAGGGCGTCCACGAAGGGGCCGTTCTCGGAGAGGAAGCCGTAGCCGGGGTGGATGGCGCCGGCGCCGGTGCGCTTGGCGGCCTCGATCACCGCCTCCACCTTGAGGTAGCTGTCGCGGGCGGCGGCGGGGCCCAGGCGCACGGCCTCGTCGGCCTCGCGCACGTGGCGGGCGTTGGCATCGGCGTCGGAGTAGACGGCCACGGTGCGCAGGCCCATGGCGCGTGCGGTGCGCATCACCCGACAGGCGATCTCGCCGCGGTTGGCGACCAGCAGGGTGTCGAACTTGTTCAGATCGGTAGTCATGAGCGGGGCTCCGCGGCCTTTTTGTCGGCGGCACTGTTGTCGCTTTCGTTTGTCCAGGCGGGGCGGCGCTTCTCGAAGAAGCTGGCCAGGCCCTCCTGGCCCTCGGCGCTGACGCGCAGCTCGCTGATCACCCGGCAGGTATGCTCGCGGGTGGCCTTGCTGTCGGGCTCCCGAGCCACCTCGGCGAGCAGCGCCTTGGTGGCGCGCTGGGCCTGGGGCGAGCCGGCCAGCAGCGTCTCGAGCATGGCGGCGACGGCGTCGTCGAGCGCATCAGCGTCGACCACCTGGTGAGCCAGGCCCAGGGCCAGGGCGGTGGGGGCGTCCATCACCTCGGCGGAGAGCGCGTAGCGGCGCATCTGGCGCGGCCCGATGGCGCGCTGCACATAGGGGCTGATGACTGCCGGCGAGAGGCCGATCTTCACCTCGGAGAGGCAGAATTTCGCCTTCTCGGAGGCGACGACGATGTCGCAGCAGGCGGCCAGGCCCACGGCGCCGCCGAAGGCGGCCCCCTGCACGCGGCAGAGGGTGGGGCAGGGCAGGGTGTCCAGGCCGTGCATCAGGGCGGAGAGCTTGCGCGAATCGGCCAGGTTACCGTCGAAATCGTACTCGACCATGCGCTTCATCCAGCCCAGGTCGGCGCCGGCGGAGAAGCTCTTGCCCTCGGAGCCCAGCACCACGGCGCGGATCTCGCCGTGATGGGCGGCGTCGTGGAGGCGCTCCAGATGGGCGTTGAGCTCGGCGATCAGGCTGTCATCGAAGGCGTTGTGGACCTCGGGGCGGACCAGGGTCAGCCAGGCCACGCCGCGCTCATCGAGTTCCAGGCGTGAGAATGTGCTATCTGACATGTCTGCTTCCCCTTACATCCGGAACACGCCGAATTTCGTCTCTTCGACCTCGGCGTTCATGGCGGCGGCGAGCGACAGGCCCAGCACGTCGCGGGTCTGGGCCGGGTCGATGACCCCGTCGTCCCACAGCCGGGCGCTGGCGTAGTAGGGGTGGCCCTGGTGCTCGTACTGCTCGCGGGTGGGCGCCTTGAAGGCTTCCTCTTCCTCCGGCGTCCACTCGCGCCCCTCGCGCTCGATCTGTTCGCGCTTGACCTGGGCCAGCACGCCGGCGGCTTGTTCACCCCCCATGACGGAAATTCTGGCATTCGGCCACATAAACAGCAGGTTGGGGTCGTAGGCGCGGCCGCACATGCCGTAGTTGCCGGCGCCGAAGCTGCCGCCGATCAGCACGGTGAACTTGGGCACCTTGGCACAGGCCACCGCGGTGACCAGCTTGGCGCCGTGCTTGGCGATGCCCTCGTGCTCGTACTTGGAGCCCACCATGAAACCGGTGATGTTCTGCAGGAAGATCAGCGGGATCTTCCTCTGCGCGCAGAGCTCGATGAAGTGCGCGCCCTTGACCGCGGACTCGGAGAACAGCACGCCGTTGTTGGCGACGATGCCCACCGGGTAGCCGTGGATATGCGCGAAGCCGGTGACAAGGGTGTCGCCGTAGTAGCGCTTGAACTCGTCGAAGTCGGAGTCGTCGACGATGCGCGCGATCACCTCGCGCACGTCATAGGGCTTCTTGAGGTCGGTGCCGACGATGCCGTAGAGCTCGCTGGGATCCAGGCGCGGGGCCTTGGGCTCCTGCATCTTGAGCTGGCCGCGCTTCTGCCAGTTGAGCCGCGAGATGCTGGCCCGGCACAGCTGCAGGGCATGCGCGTCGTTCTCGGCGTAGTGGTCGGCCACGCCGCTCTTCTTGGCGTGGACATCGGCGCCGCCCAGGTCCTCGGCGCTGATGCTCTCGCCGGTGGCGGCCTTCACCAGGGGCGGGCCGCCCAGGAAGATGGTGCCCTGCTCGCGGACGATGATCGACTCGTCGGCCATGGCCGGCACGTAGGCGCCGCCGGCGGTGCAGGAGCCCATCACCACGGCGATCTGCGGGATGCCCTCGGCGGAGAGGGTGGCCTGGTTGTAGAAGATGCGGCCGAAGTGGTCGCGGTCCGGGAAGACCTCGTCCTGGCGGGGCAGGAAGGCGCCGCCGGAGTCGACCAGGTAGATGCAGGGCAGGCGGTGCTTGCGGGCGATCTCCTGGGCGCGGATGTGCTTCTTCACGGTGAGCGGGAAGTAGGTACCGCCCTTGACGGTGGCGTCGTTGGCGACGATCACGCACTCCACGCCGGAGACGCGGCCGATGCCGGTGACCACGCCGGCGGCGGGCACCGCTGAGTCGTAGACCTCATGGGCGGCCAGCGCCGAGAACTCCAGGAAGGGGGAGCCCTCGTCGATCAAGTGGTCGATGCGGTCGCGCACGAACAGCTTGTCGCGGCTCTCGTGGCGGGCGCGGGCCTTCTCGCCGCCGCCCTGGGCGATGGCGGCGGTGAGCTCACGCAGCTTCATCACCTCGGCACGCATCGCCGCCTCGTTGGCCTGGAAGCCCTCGCTGCGCGGATTGATCTGGGTATTCAGGATTGCCATACATCTCTCCGAGACGAGCTGGGGTTAGGCGGATTCGTTGAACAGCTCGCGGCCGATCAGCATGCGGCGGATCTCGCTGGTGCCGGCGCCGATCTCGTAGAGCTTGGCGTCGCGCAGCAGGCGGCCGGTGGGGTACTCGTTGATGTAGCCGTTGCCGCCCAGCAGCTGGATGGCGTCCAGGGCGACCTGGGTGGCCTTCTCGGCGCAGTAGAGGATCACGCCGGCG
Organism: Halomonas sp. G15; assembly: GCF_021282295.1. Classification (NCBI taxonomy): domain Bacteria; kingdom Pseudomonadati; phylum Pseudomonadota; class Gammaproteobacteria; order Oceanospirillales; family Halomonadaceae; genus Halomonas; species Halomonas sp. G15. The sequence goes on from NZ_JAJSPA010000002.1 coordinate 79,322, forward strand.
GCATCCTTGCGCGAGGTCTGGCCGCGGTCACAGCCGGCGGCCACCGCATAGAGGTAGGCCCGGCAGGCGTTGAGGGTGGTGTACATGTCGGCCACCTTGCCCTGCACCAGCTGGAACTCGCCAATGGACTGGCCGAACTGCTTACGCTCGTGGATATAGGGCACCACGATATCCAGGGCGGCCTGCATGATGCCGATGGGGCCGGCGGCCAGCACGGTGCGCTCGTAGTCGAGGCCGCTCATCAGCACGCGCACGCCACGGCCCACCTCGCCCAGCACGTTCTCTTCCGGCACCTCGCAGTCCTGGAACACCAGCTCGCAGGTGTTGGAGCCGCGCATGCCGAGCTTGTCGAGCTTCTGGGCAGTGGAGAAGCCGGGCATGCCCTTCTCGATGATGAAGGCGGTAATGCCCTTGGAGCCGGCCTCGGGGTCGGTCTTGGCGTAGACCACCAGCACGTCGGCGTCGGGGCCGTTGGTGATCCACATCTTGTTGCCGTTGAGGATGTACTTGTCGCCATCCTTGCGGGCGCGCAGCTTCATGGAGACCACGTCGGAACCGGCGCCCGGCTCGGACATGGCCAGCGCGCCGATGTGCTCGCCGCTCATCAGCTTGGGCAGGTACTTGGCCTTCTGCTCCGGGCTGGCGTTGATCTTGAGCTGGTTGACGCAGAGGTTGGAGTGGGCGCCGTAGGAGAGGCCCACCGAGGCGCTGGCCCGGGAGATCTCCTCCAGGGCGATGCAGTGGGCGAGGTAACCCATGCCGGTGCCGCCATCTTCCTCGGAGACGGTGATGCCGAGCAGGCCCATGTCGCCGAACTTCTGCCACAGATCGTTGGGGAACTCGTTCTTCTCGTCGATCTCGGCGGCGCGGGGGGCGATCTCGTCGCGGGCGAAGGCATTGACCTGCTCGCGCAGCATGTTGAGCTCGTCGTCGAGGCCGAAGTCGAGGGGCTTGAAGGGCGTGTGCATGGGCGGGACTCCCGTTCTTGTCTACTGGTCAGGGCGGTGGCGCCTGCCGCCAAGGGGCGAAGCAGGCGCGCACAACGGTCCGGGTCAGGTGGTGAACCGTGATGGTCCAAGACTAGGCCAGGTTGACGTTAACGTAAAGTGCAGCCAGTCATGCCTTAGACGAATGTCGGAGTCGCCCGCCGTGGCGGGCGCTCAGTGTCAGCCGCCCAGCCAGGTGATCAGCCGGTGATAAAGGGGAATACCCACCATCACGTTGAAGGGGAAGGTGAACCCCAGCGAGGCCAGCATCGCCAGGCCGATATTGGCCTCGGGGATAGCGGTGCGCATGGCGGCCGGGGCGGCAATATAGGAGGCGCTGGCGGCAAGTGCGGTCAGGATCAAGAGCGAGCCGGCGGGCAGCCCCAGGGCCAGGCCGACCGCGAGACCGGCCAGCGACAGCAGCGGCGGGGCGATCAGGGCGAAGGCCAGCAGTCGCCAGTGAAACCAGGGAATGGGGCGCAGGGTCTCGGCGGCGGTCAGGCCCATCTGCAGCAGGAAGAGGGCGAGCACGGCATGGAAGGCGCCGGTGAAGAGCTCGGTGACGTTGGCGCCCTCCAGGGGGCCGTACATGGCACCGATCACCGCGCCGCCGGCGAGCAGGATCACCCCGCGGTTGGTCAGGGTCTCGTGCCAGATCCCCTGCATCGCCTCGCCGGCGTTGCTGCCCCGATAGCGGCGGTAGAGGGCGATGGCCACCATGATCGCCGGCAGCTCCATCATCACCAGATAGAGGGTGACCTCGGCGCCGATGGACAGGTCACGCGCCTCGGCGAAGGCCAGGGCCACCGCGAAGGTGCCGGCGCTCACCGAGCCGTAGTGGGCGGCCAGGCTGGCACTGTCGGCGGCGGAGAGCCGCACCAGGCGGCGCAGTAGCGGCATCATGGCCAGCGGGATCAGGGCGCCGAGGGCGGCCACGGCGGCCAGCTCCGGCAGCAGCGACCAGCCCAGGTTGCCGTACAGCGCCATGCCGCCCTTCAGGCCGATGGTCAGCATCAGCAGCAGGCTGAGGGTGTCGTAGGCGGCCTTGGGAATGGCCAGGTCGGACTTGACGAGCCCGGCCAGCAGGCCGAGCAGGAAGAACATCACCACGATATCGGGCATCGAAGGGTCTCTGGTGGCGGGTTGAAACGCCACGCATTCTGCTGACCCGTAGCCATTGATTCCAATAAACTCTTCCGCAATACACTATAGATAATCATCTATGCATCCTGGAATCCCCCGGAATGAACATCCGACACCTGACGTTTCGCCTGCTGCAGGTCTATGTGGCGGTGGTACGCGCCGGCTCGATCAGCGAAGCGGCGCGGCGCCTGCACCTGACCCAGCCCACCGTCTCGCAGCAGCTCAAGCGCCTGGCCGAGACGCTGGGGGAGCCGCTGCTGGAGAGCCGGCAGGGGCGGCTCACGCCCAGCGAGGCGGGCGCCGAGCTCTATCGCGCCAGCCGCGAGGTGCTGGGTCGCTTCGACGACCTGGATGACTACCTGGCTGCCCTGCGCGGCGGCGAGCGGGGGCGTTTCTCCATCGCCCTGGTCAATACCGCCCAGTACGTGCTGCCGCGGCTGCTTGGTCCCTACAGCCAGGCCTTCCCCGAGGTGGAGGTCACGGTGCATATCGGCAATCGCCGCCAGATGCTGACCCGTTTCGAGCGCCAGGAGGATGACCTCTACGTCTTCAGCCATCCCCCGTCGCTGGCCCACGCCCTGGCTGGGCGCTTCCTGCGCAATCCGCTGGTGGCGGTGGCTCCCCGGGGCCACCCCCTGGCGGGGCGCGAGCGTATCGCCATGGGCGAGCTGCTCGAGGAGCGCTGGCTGCTGCGCGAGCCGGGTTCGGCCACGCGGATGCTGTTCGAGAGCTGGCTGCAGGAGCAGGGGCTGACCCTGGGGCCGACCCTACAGATGGCCAGCAACGAGGCGATTCGCGTCGGGGTGGCTTCCGGCATGGGGCTGGCGGTGCTCTCCGAGCACGTGCTGCCGCCTCAGCACCCGGAGCTGGTGATTCTGCCGGTGGAGGGGCTGCCCATCGAGAGTCACTGGCAGTTCATCGTGCGCCGCGACCGCCGACTCTCCCATGCGGCGCTGGGCTTCCTGGACTTCGGCGCCCAGCGACTCGCGGAGTGCGTGGAGTCACGCTTTCTGAGCAATGAGCTACCGGTGTTGCTGAGGCGCCTGGATGAAGTCCAGGCGACGCCCCCGGGGCTGGGGTCAGGCCCTCAAGTATCCTGAAGGGTCTGACCCCGGAGGGTTACTCGGCGGCGTTGGGGAAGAACAGCTGCTGGCCGTTGACGGTGAAGTCGGCGATGGCCTGCTGGCCCTCCTCGGAGAGCAGCCACTGGTGCCACTGCCCGGCGAGATCATGCTTGAGGTGGGGGTGGCGCTCCTCGGAGATCACGAGGCTGCCGTACTGGTTGAAGAGCGCCTCGTCGCCCTCGAACAGCAGTTCGAGGTTCTGGGGATTCTCGAAGGCGACCCAGGTGGCGCGGTCGCTCATCACGTAGGCGTCCATGCCGGCGGCGGTGTTCAGGGTCGGCCCCATGCCGCTGCCGAGCTCGCGGTACCACTCGCCGTCAGCCTCGACGCCGGCGGCTTCCCACAGGCGCAGCTCGGCGCGGTTGGTGCCGCTGTCGTCACCCCGGGAGGCGAAGGGCGCCTGGGCCTCGGCGATCAGCTGCAGCGCCTCGGCGATGGTATCGGCATCCGCGATGCCGGCCGGGTCGCCGTCGGGTCCGATAAGCACGAAGTCGTTGTACATCACGTCGGCGCGTTCGGTGCCGTAACCCTCCGCTACGAAGGCCTCTTCGCCGACGGTGTCGTGAACCAGCAGGCTGTCGGCGTCACCACGGCGGGCGATCTCGAAGGCCTGGCCGGTGCCCACGGCCACCACGCGCACCTCGATGCCGGTCTTGTCGGTGAACTTCGGAATGATGGCGTCGAACAACCCCGAGGCCTCGGTGGAGGTGGTAGAGGCCAGGGTGATGTATTGCTCACCATCCTGGGCCTGGGCGGCCATCGAGAGGCCCAGGATGCCGATGGCGGTGAGTGCGATGCGTGCCTTGTGTTGCATTGGTCGCTTCCTTGTTGTGTCGGGGGAAGAGTTGCCGGGTGGGTTCGGAGCGCCGGGCTAGAGCACCAGCTCTCCGCGGATGAAGGCCCGCGCCTCTTTCGAGGTGGGGGCCGTGAAGAAGGTGGTGGCGTCGCTGTGCTCGATCAGCCGACCGGCGTTGAGGAACAGCACCTCGTCCGCCAGGCGACGCGCCTGGTGCAGGTCGTGGCTGCTCATCAGGATGCGGGTGCCGCGACAGTGGAACTCCTGCACCGCATCTTCCACCGCCTTGATGGCGGCGGGGTCCAGGGCCGAGGTGGGTTCGTCGAGGAACAGCACCTCGGGGTCGAGCAGCCAGGCACGGGCCAGGGCCAGGCGCTGCTGCTCCCCGCCGGAGAGGACCCGCGCCGGGCGCTTCTCCAGGGCGGCCAGGCCGAAACGCTCCAGTGCCTCGCGGGCGCGTGCGCGGCGCTCAGGGCGTGGCGTACCGTTCACTGCCAGGGCGTAGGTGAGGTTGGCAAGCGCCGAGCGCTTGAGCAGCACCGGGCGCTGGAACACCATCGCCTGGCGCGGGATGCGCCCCTGCCAATCCACCCGGCCCGCGGAGGGGGCCAGCAGGCCGTGGGCCAGGCGCATCAGCAGGCTCTTGCCGGCGCCGTTGGGGCCCATCACCAGGGTGCGCCGGCAGCCGGTGAGGCGCAGGTCCAGCGGCCCCAGCAGGCGCTGGCCACGGTGAGTGAAGCTGACGCCATGCAGCTCGAGCGCCGGTGTTTCGGTGATGGAGAGCGTGGTCATGTCGTTCATCCCAGCTTTCTCCGCGACGTCTCGCCCACCAGATAGGCGCCGGCGTTGACCAGCGCCACCAGCCCCAGCAGTACGATACCCAGCCCCAGCGCCAGGGGCAGGTCGCCCTTGCTGGTCTCCAGCACGATGGCGGTGGTCATCACCCGGGTGACGCCGTCGATGTTGCCACCCACGATCATCACCGCACCCACCTCGGCACTGGCGCGTCCGAAGCCGGCGAGCACCACCGTGACCAGCCCCAGCCGGGCATCCCACAGCAGGGTAGGGATCATGCGCAGCCGTGACAGCCCCAGGGAGGTGAGCTGCTCGCGATACTCCTGGTGCAGCTCCTCCACCTGCTGGCGCGCCAGGGCGGCGATGATCGGCAGTACCAGCACCAGCTGGGCCACCACCATGGCGGTGGGGGTGAACAGCAGCCCCAGCTCGCCCAGCGGGCCGGCCCGGGAGAGCAGCAGGTAGACGCACAGGCCCGCCACCACCGGGGGCAGCCCCATCAGGGCATTGAGTGTCACCACCAGGACCCCATGGCCGGGGAAGCGCCACAGTGCCAACGCCGCGCCCAGCGGCAGACCGATCAGGGTGGCGAGCGCCACAGCGGTCAGTGATACCTGCAGCGACAGGGCCACGATGTTCAGCAGGTCGGGATCGAGTCCGAGGATGAGATTCAGGGCGGTGACGAAGGCACCGGAGTCGCTGGGCATGCAATTCTCCTCTGGTTAGCTGGCATCTTGTGCGCTCAGGTTCCAATATGCATGCGGTGTGGTAATCAGAACATCCAGAAACATCTATATGCAGCAGGTGAGAAGAACATTGCCTTGTATCCCCGCCCGAGCACCTCAGAGGTGGCCGGGGTGATATTCCCTGCGAGCCAGGGAGGAGACGCCGATGGAAGCGAGAGCCACTTATCTGACCACCGCCGAGGTGGCCGACTACCTTCGCCTCAAGGAGCGCAAGGTCTACGATCTGGTGCGGCAGGGGGCGATCCCCTGCGTGCGGGTCACCGGGAAGCTGCTGTTTCCGCGCCACAGCATCGACCTGTGGCTGATGAATCACCTGGAGGGCGACCAGGCGACGACGCGCCCGGTGCCGGTGGTCCTGGCCGGCAGCCAGGACCCGCTGCTGGAGTGGGCGGTGCGCGAGAGCGGCTCCCAGCTGGCGCTGCTCTGTCAAGGCAGCGGCGACGGTGTGCGACGGCTGCTGGAGGGCCAGGCAATGCTCGCCGGGCTGCACCTGCTGGATGCGGCGAGCGGTGGCTACAACCGACCCCAGGCCCTGGGAATGGGCGGGATGCGCGACCTGGTGATGGTGCGCTGGGCGACCCGGCGCCAGGGGTTGCTGCTGGCGCCGGACAACCCGCTGGGGATCCGCCGCCTGGCCGATCTAACGCGTCCCGAGGTGCGCATCGCCCATCGCCAGCCGGACGCCGGGGCCGGGCGGCTGCTGAGCTGGTTGCTGGAGCAGGCGGGCGTGGAGGCTTCACGGCTGCATTTCACGGCCCACCCCTCACTCTCGGAGGATGACCTGGCACTGGCGATATGTCAGGGGGAAGCGGATGCAGGCCTCGGGGTGGAGGCGGCGGCGCGGCGCCAGGGGCTGACCTTCCTTCCCCTGCACCAGGAGCATTTCGACCTGGCACTGCGTCGGCGCAGCTACTTCGAGCCGCCGATCCAGCGACTGCTGGCCTTCGTCCAGGAGCCACGCTTCGCCGAGCGCGCCGAGGCGCTGGGCGGCTACGATCTCGGCGAGCTGGGCAGGGTGGTCTACAACGCCTGAGAGTTATGCCAGGGCTGGGTTCGACCAGTACCGCCCCCCGTCGGTTGCGGGAAGCGCGTCGCTGTCAGCCCCTTCGCCGTGTCGCTCGCTACGGCTACGGCAAGGGCCTCAGCAGAGCCGGCTGCCGAGCAGCAGCAGGGCGGCGTCCAGCTGATGCCAGCCCCACCATACCAGCGCCAGGGCGGCGGCGGTGAGGGCCGCTGCCGCCACTCGCCAGACCAGTCGACGACTCATGCCTCGACCTCCTGTCGGGCGCCACGCTGAACCGGTGCCTCGCTGATCCACCAGTGCAGCATGGCCGCCGCCACGCCGAGCAGGATGGCCAGCTTCCAGACCACGTCGTAGTCACCCTGCAGGTCATAGAGGAAGCCGCCCAGCCAGACACCCATGAAGGAGCCGAGCTGGTGGAACAGGAAGACGATCCCGCCGAGCATGGAGAGGTGCTGGACGCCGAATACCGAGGCGACGATGCCGTTGGTCAGCGGCACCGTGGAGAGCCACAGCAGGCCCATGGCGATGCCGAACAGGTAGGTGGTCGTGGGGCTCAGGGGGGCCATCAGGAAGAGGGTGATGATCACCGCCCGGGTCAGGTAGATCCCGCTCAGCAGGCGCGGCTTCGAGAACCGCCCGCCCAGCCAGCCGGCGACGTAGGTGCCGAAGATATTGAACAGCCCGATCAGCGCCAGCACGGTACTGCCTACCTGGACCGCGATGCCGTTGTCGTAGAGGTAGCCGGGCAGGTGCACGCCGATGAACACCACCTGAAAGCCACACACGAAGAAGCCCATGCAGAGCAGCCAGAAGCCGCGATGGCCGGCGGCCTCGTCGAGCGCCTCGCGCAGCGGCAGGTCACCGGCGGCGGCAGCGGCCGGGCGGTCGCGCAGCAGGGCCCCCAGCGGCAGCATCAGCGCGCCGATGACGCCCATCGCCAGCAGCGCCGCTGACCAGCCCAGCCACTCCAGCAGCCCCAGGGTGCCGGGCAGCATGGCGAACTGGCCGAAGGAGCCCGCGGCGCTGACGATGCCCATGGCCATGCTGCGCTTCTCCGGCGCCACGGCGCGCCCCACCGCACCCAGCACCACCGAGAAGGTGGTGCCGGAGAGGCCCAGCCCGATCAATACCCCGGCAGAGAGCGTCATGCCCAGCGCCGAGTCGGAGAGCCCCATGCACAGCAGGCCCAAGGTATAGAGGGCGCCGCCCACCACTACCACGCGTGCGGCGCCGAAGCGGTCGGCCAGGGCGCCGGCGAAGGGCTGCGCGAGACCCCACAGCAGGTTCTGGATGGCCAGGGCGAAGGCGAAGACGCCCCGGCCCCAGCCCAGTTCGCTGCTCATGGGCTCCAGAAACAGCCCGAAGCCGTGACGCAGGCCCATGGCCAGGGTCACCACCAGGCTGCCGAAGAGGATGATCAATAAGGAGTGGCGGCGCAGGGCATCCATGGGCTCGTCCGATCTTTGCAGGCTAAGGGACGTTACTATGGCGTCTCGCACCGCACTTGGCTAGCGCTGGAGCGCGGCTTCCAGGGTGGCCAGCCGGCTGGGTGCCAGGGCATCCTCCACCGCGGTGATGCGCAGCACATGGCCCAGCGCCGGGTCGGCAGGGCGGGCGATCAGCTTGCCCTCGTCGAGAAGTGACTGGTGTACCCTGCCGGCCAGCTCCGCGCTGGCCAGGCGAACGCCGACGAAATTGGTGGCGCTGGGCAGCACGTCGGCGCCCAGCCCGCGCAGGTGGGCCGCCAGGCGTTCGCGACGTTCGCGCACCGCGGCCACATGGGCCGCGACCTCGGCCGGGTGGTTCAGCACCGTCTCCGCGGCGGCCTGGCTAAGCGTCGACACCGCATAGTGGATGCGTACCTTCATCATCACCGCCAGGGTCTCCGGCTCGGCAATGGCGTAGCCCACGCGCAGCCCGGCGAGGCCGTGGGCCTTGGAGAGAGTGCGCAGGCGTACCACTCCGGGGAGTACCCGGCGGCCGAATTCGGCGTCGGCGTCCTCGCGGAAGTCGTGGTAGGCCTCGTCGAGCAGCAGCCAGCAGTCAGCCGGGAGTGCTCGCCGCAGCGCCAGCACGTCCTCGTCGCGGTGCAGGTGACCGCCGGGATTGTCGGGATTGGCCAGGTAGACCAGTCGCGCGTCCTCCTCCCTGGCGGAGCGGGCCAGGGCCTCGAGGTCCGGTGCCAGCCGACCGGGCGCCTCGGCGTAGGGGACCTCGATCACCCGGCAGCCGTGGCCGCGGGCGAAGTAGCCGAAGGTGGGGTAGGTGCCCTGGGTGCCGACCACGGCGTCGCCCGGTGTCACCAGGGCGCGCAGGGCCAGGGCGATCAGGCTGTCGGCGCCGGCGTCCACCAGCATCGCCTCCAGCGGGATCCCCTTCTGGTCCGCCAGGCGCTGGCGAATCCCCAGTGCCTCGGCATCGCCGTAGCTGTAGACATGCTCGGCCATGGCATCCCCGAAGCGCTCGCGCAGGGCGCGATGGGGCATGTCGAGGCCCTCGTTGGAGCCCAGCTGATGGGGGATCTCACGCCCCAGGCGCCGCTCCAGCACGCGCACGCCGGGGAAGGGGTTGTGGGGACCGTCGCCGGTCAGATGATCGGGGAAGCGGGGCATGTCGGCCTCCAGTCGTTGATGCCAGCTGGCTGTTTACCCTATCAGGCTTTGGCGAAGAGATGGACCTTGCCGGCCTCCCCCGCGGGAACCCCGGGTGGCTTATCGGTCGGGCATGTTGCGCGTGCCCGCCACGCCCGGCAGACGCCGGCGCAGGGCGGCCTTGCCCATCATATGGGCGCTGACCGGGGCGGTGGCAAACAGGAAGATGGTCACCAGCGCTTCCTGGACCGAGATGCCGTCCTGCTGGAGGCTGAAGTAGAGCAGCGAACCGATCAGGGTGCAGCCGACGCCCAGGGTGCTGGCCTTGGTGGGGCCGTGCAGGCGCGTATAGAAGTCGGGCAACTTGGCCAGTCCCCAGGAACCGATCAGCGCCACGACCGCGCCGACCAGCAGGAAGGCCGCGATCACCAGTTGCAGGGGCCAGGTCATGTCGATAGCGATCATTCGATGACGTCCCCCCGCAGCAGGTACTTGCTCATGGCCACGGTGCTGACGAAGCCCATCAGGGCGATCAGCAGGGCCAGCTCGAACAGGATGCCCAGGCCCATCCAGATATCCGCCAGCACGATCAGCGCGATGCTGTTGATCATCAGGGTGTCCAGCGCAAGGATCCGGTCGACGATATCGGGGCCGATGGCCAGGCGGTAGAGGTTGAGCAGGGCGGCGATGGCAAACAGCGTCATCGCGATGGGTATCACCACGGCGATCATCGGAAGATCTCCTCGAGCGGCTGCTCGTAGCGTTCACGAATACCGGCGATGGCCTCGGCCTCGTCCACCAGGTGCAGGGCGTGCACCAGCAGGGTGTTGGCCTCGGCGTCGTAGTGGATGGAGACGGTGCCGGGGGTCAGCGAGATGGTGCTGGCCAGGATGGTGATGGCGAAATCGTCCTCCAGGGCCAGCGGATAGGTGAAGAAGCCAGGCGTCAGGTGTCGGGCGGGTCGCAGGATGCGCAGGGCCACCACCAGGTTGGAGCGCAGGATGTCCATCAGCAGCACCAGTAGGTAGCGCAGCAGCGGCAGGGGGCGGCGGATCCTCGCCTCCTCGGGCCAGAAGGCGTGGGTCACCAGGGGGATCGCCACGCCTAGGACCAGCCCCAGCAGGGCGTGGGCCACGCTGAAGTCGTTGATCATCAGCAACCACAGCAGCGCCAGGAACAGCGAGAACAGCGGGTGTGGCAGCCAGAACTGCCAGTTGCGCATCGATGGCGTCATGGGGTGATCTCCGTGGCGGAGGCGAGGGCGTCGGGCAGCACGGCGGCGATATAGCCGCGCGGTGCGAGCAGCTGCTCGGCGGTGAGCTCCAGATAGCCCATTACCGGGTTGCCGAAGGCCGCCAGCAGCGCATTGAGGCCGACCATGCCGCACACCAGTGTCAGCAGGCCGCGCCTGAGCGGATAGGGCCTGGCCATCTCTGCGGGGCGCCAGAACCAGCTGCTGCCGGTACGGCTGATGGCGATGATGACCAGCAGGGCCGAGGCCAGCAGCACGCCCCACAGCCATAGGCCCCGGGGGTCGCTGGCGCTGGCCTGGAGGATCCACGCCTTGCTGACGAAGCCACCGAAGGGCGGCAGCCCCGCCATGGCGATGCCGGCGATGAAGAACAGCGTGCCCAGCACCCGTCGATGCCCGATGGGGCCGGTCGCCGAGAAGCGGTCGTAGCCCTCCTCGCGCTGCTGGCCCAGCAGGTCGGCGAGCAGGAAGAACACCGCGGCCATGCCGGTGCTGTGGATCAGGTAGAACAGAGCGGCGCCCAGGGCGGCCGGAGTCACCAGGCTGATGGTCGCGAGCAGGGTGCCGACCGAGAGGATCACCAGGTAGGCGGACAGGGTGCGCAGGCTGTCCGAGCCCAGCACACCGACACCGCCCAGTGCCAGGGTCAGCAGCGCCAGAGGCCACAGCCAGGCCCAGGCGGTGGCGTTGATCGGTTCCTCGCCCAGCGCGAAGACCAGCAGGAAGACGCGCAGGATGGCGTAGATGCCCACCTTGGTCATGATGGCGAAGAGTGCGGCCACCGGTGCGCTGGCTGCCGAGTAGGCCCGCGGCAGCCAGAACAGCAGCGGCAGGATCGCCGCCTTGATGCCGAACACCACCAGCAGGATCAGGCTGGCGGCGGCGAGCAGCGGCTCGTCTTCCGGTGGCGCCTCGGCCACGCGCAGCGCCAGGTCGGCCATGTTGAGGGTGCCGGTGAGGCCGTAGAGGGTGCCCAGTGCGATCAGGAACAGCGCCGAGCCTGCCAGGTTGATGATCACGTAGTGCAGCCCGGCGCGGCTGCGGGCACGCCCGCCGCCGTGCAGCAACAGGGCGTAGGAGGCGATCAGCAGGATCTCGAAGAACACGAAGAGGTTGAAGAGGTCGCCGGTGAGGAAGGCGCCGTTGAGGCCGGCCAGCTGGAACTGGAAGAGGGCGTGGAAGTGGGCGCCGCGCTGGTCGGTGCCGCCGCTGGCATAGACCAGGCAACACAGCCCCAGTACCGCGGTCAGGGCCAGCATGATGGCGGCGAGGCGGTCGAGAACCAGCACGATGCCGAACGGGGCCGGCCAGTTTCCCGCCTGGTAGAGCAGGTAGTCGCCCGACCCGGCCGTGGCCAGTGCCCAGATGCCCAGCAACACCAGCCAGCCGGTACTCGCGAAGCCCAGCAGGCGCTGCACGGCAAACGGTGCCCGGTAGCAGAGCAGCTGGCCGGCGCCGGTGAGCAGCGGCAGCAGGATGGGGAGGATCAGGGCGTGGTTCATGCGCGGTCCTCGTCCGGGTTCTCGCCGTCGACGTGGTCGTTGCGCAGCTCCACCGCGGCCTTGAGCGCCAGCACCACCACGAAGGCGGTCATGGCGAAGCCGATGACGATGGCGGTGAGCACCAGGGCCTGGGGCAGCGGGTCGGCGGAGCGCTCGGCCAGGCCGATGATGGCCGGGGCGCCGGCCACCAGGCGTCCCGAGGCGAACAGGTAGAGATTGACGGCATGGGAGAGCAGCGTCAGGCCCAGGATCACCGTGAAGGTGCGTGCCCGCAGCAGCAGGTAGACGCCGCAGGCGGTAAGCACGCCCAGGGTGAGCGCGTAGAGCAGTTCCATCAGCCGATCTCCTTGCCGGGGCCGGCCACGGTCATCAGCTTGCCGAGGTTGGCGAGTATCAGCAGCGTGGCCCCGACCACGGTGGCGTAGACCCCGAGGTCGAAGAGCATGGCAGTGGCCAGCTCGAATTCGCCGATCAGTGGCAGGGAGAGGTGGCCATGGGCCGAGGTGAGGAAGGGGAAGCCGAACAGCCAGCTGCCCAGGCCGGTGGCGGTGGCGATCAGCAGGCCGGCCCCGATCAGCGGCCGGAAGGCGGTCAGCATGCGCTGCTGCGCCCAGACCAGCCCGCCGGCCATGTACTGCAGGGTCAGTGCCACCGCGGTGATCAGCCCGGCGATGAAGCCGCCGCCGGGGAGGTTGTGTCCGCGCAGGAAGATATAGGCGGAGACCAGCAGGGCGATGGGCAGCACCAGCCGGGCCACCGTGCTTAGCATGATGGGGTGCGGCTCGGCGACCCAGTGGGCGGGATTGGTCTCGACCACCCGCTCCTTGAGGTGCAGGTCGCGGGTGAAGGCGAACACCGCCACGGCGGCGATGCCGAGCACGGTGATCTCGCCCAGGGTGTCGAAGCCGCGGAAGTCGACCAGGATCACGTTGACCACGTTGCTGCCACCACCACCGGGCACGCTGTTGGCGAGGAAGAAGTCCGAGATCGTCTGCTGGGGCCGGGTCAGGATGGCGAAGCTGAAGGCCGCCACGCCGACGCCCATCAGGCCGGCGATGGCCAGGTCGCGCCCCATGCGCACGCGGGTCGAGCCGCGGGGGGAGGTTTGGGGCAGGAAGGAGAGGGCCAGCATCATGATCACCACCGCCATCACCTCCACCATCAGCTGGGTCAGGGCGAGGTCGGGGGCCGAGAAGCGCGCGAAGGCCACGGTGACGAAGAGCCCGGTGACGCCGAGCAGCAGCAGCGCCGGTAGGCGGTGGTGGTGATAGACCACCACGCCGATCGCCGCCAGGCAGAGCAGGAGCGCCGCCAGCAGGGTCAGCGGGTCGAGCGGGGCGAGTGCCACACCGCCATCCCAGTGGGTCACGGCGAGCAGTTCAAGGCCTACCAGCACCACCAGGGTGGCCATGATGAAGGTCAGGTAGCGCTGCAGGGAGCCGTTCTCCAGCTGGAAGACCCGCTGCTGGGAGAGGGCGATGGTGCGGCGCATGATCCAGTCGAAGATCTCCTTGGCGTCGACCTGAGGCAGCCGCGCGTGCAGCCGGAACAGCGGGTCGCGCAGGTGGTAGAAGAGCGCGCCGCCGGCCAGGGCGAACAGGCTCATGAGCATCGGTACGCTGCCGCCCAGCGTGGTGAAGTCGTAGGGTGCGACGACCGCCTGACGGGCGGCGGCGAAGGCGGGGTGGACCAGCACCGAATAGAGGGGCTCCGGCGCCAGTCCCACCAGCAGCGTGGCCGCGGCGAGCAGCACGATGGGCGACAGCGCCGCCCCGCGCGGTGCTGCGGGGGGCCATGTGGGCAGGTTCACCGGTCGGCCGTTGAAGAAGACGTTGTGGAAGATGCGGATCGCGTAGGCCACCGAGAAGAGGGCGGCCAGGGCCACCCAGGCGGGGATCACCACGGCCGCCCAGTCGGGGGTGGAGATCAGCAGACTCTCGGTGAACAGCATCTTCTTGCTCAGGTAGCCGCTCATCAGTGGCAGGCCGGCCATGGCGGCGGCGGAGATGCCCGAGAGCACCATCAGCGCGGGCATGAAGCGCCACATGCCGTTGATCCGTCGCATGTCACGGGTGCCGGTGGCGTGCTCCACGTAGCCCGCCATCATGAACAGCGGCGCCTTGAACAGCGCGTGGCACACCAGGTGGAAGAGTGCCGCCGCCAGTGCCATGGGGGTGCCCAGCCCCAGCAGCAGCATGATCAGCCCCAGGTGGGAGACCGTCGAGTAGGCGAGCAGCCCCTTCATGTCGTGCATGAACATGGCCACGAAGGCGCCTAGCATCAGCGTCATCATCCCGGTCAGGGTGACCAGGTGGAACCATAGCGAGGTGTCGGCGAGCGCCGGGTGCAGGCGTGCGAGCAGAAACAACCCCGCCTTGACCATGGTGGCGCTGTGCAGGTAGGCGGAGACCGGGGTGGGCGCCGTCATGGCGTGGGGCAGCCACAGGTGGAACGGGAACTGGGCCGACTTGGTGAAGGCGCCGAGCAGGATCAGGTTGAGCATCAGGCCATAGTGCTCGTGGGCGCGGATGCGATCGCCGGCCTCGAGCACCACCGAGAGCTCATGGCTGCCGGCGGCCTGGCCCAGCAGCACCACGCCGCCGAGCAGCGCCAGGCCGCCGCCAGCGGTGATCACCAGTGACATGCGGGCACCCAGCCGGGCCGCATGGTCGTGGCTGTGGTAGCCGATCAGCAGGAAGGAGACCAGGCTGGTCAGCTCCCAGAACACCAGCAGGAACAGCAGGTTCTCGGAGAGCACGATGCCCAGCATCGCCGCCATGAACAGCAGGATCAGGGTGAAGAAGCGCGCCGAGGTGTCGCTGCCCGCGAAGTAGTAGCGCGCATAGAGCAGGATCAGGCAGCCGATCCCGGTGATCAGCAGGGCGAACAGCAGGCCCAGGCCGTCGAGGCGGAAGGCCACGTCGAGGCCCAGTGCCGGCAGCCAGGAGAGCCGCTGGACCACGGCCTCGTCGTTGCCCATGACATGCGGAAGCCAGCTGAGCAGAAGCAGCAGACAGAAGAGGGCGGGGAGGGCGGAGACCGAGGCCAGCAGTCGCGAGGAGCGTCCCTGCAGCAGGGCAGGCAGACAGGCGCCGGTCAGCGGCAGCAGGACGATCAGTACAAGCGGCATGGGACTCGCCTCCCTGTCCGGCATGGGTTCCTCACCACACTATAGAGGCCACTGCCGCTTGGGCAGGCTGTGGCTTCAACGCTGGCGTGGCATCGGGGACAGGTCATCTGTCGCGGGCGTTGAAGGGTTGCTACCCCGAGGGCAGGCGCTATCGGCAGCGACGTTCTAGGCTGGGTAACAGGCCAGCGCCACAGGCGCTGCCATTGCCGCATCCGATAACGACAACACCGAGAGGCAAGCCCATGCGTAGCACGATGTTTCCCCGCCTGACCGCCCTGGCGGCCCTGCCGCTGGCCATGGCGGCGGCCCAGGTCCAGGCCGAGGAGATGGCCATCGCCACCATCCTTCCCGAGGACATGAGCAACAACGAGGTCTATCCGGCTCTGATCCAGTTCAAGAACCTGGTTGAGACTCGCACCAATGGCGAGATCACCGTGTCGATTTTCGGCAACAGCCAGCTGGGCTCCGAGGTGGAGACCGCGTCCGAGGTCCAGGGCGGGCGCACCCTGCAGTCCACCATCATCACCACCGGTGCCATGTCGTCCTTCTATGACGACTATCAGCTGATGACTGCGCCCTTCATCTTCGACAACTGGCGTCAGGCCTGGGCCTTCTTCGATGGGGAGTGGTTTGCCGACTTCATGTCGGGGACCATCGAGGAGACCAACATGCGTTACCTGGGCACCTTCGATGACGGCGGCGGCTTCGTGGCCTTCACCAACAACGAGCGCCCGATCAAGACCGTGGAGGATCTCGAGGGGCTCAATATCCGCACCGAGGAGAACCCGGGACACGTGGCGATCATGAAGTCGATGGGCGCCTCGGCCACACCGCTGCCCTGGGGCGAGGTGATCACCGCCCTGGAGACCGGCCTGGCCGACGGCCAGTTCAACGCGCCGGTGCTCAACACCACCTTCAACTTCGACGAGGTGACGGACTACACCACCCTGACCGGGCACGTTTACAACAGCGCCGCCTGGCTGGTCAGCGAGGAGTGGTTCCAGAGCCTGACCGAGGAGCAGCAGCAGGCCATCGTCACCTCGGCCCGCGAGGCCATCGCCATCGGCCACGGCATGTCCGGGGCGCTGGCCACCGCCAGTTGGGTGGAGTCCTGCGAGCGCTTCGAGGAGTGCTACATCATGCCTCCCGAGGAGCGGGCGCGCATGGCGGAGATCGCCACCCCGGCCTGGAAGGAGTGGATCGTCAACGACTTCGGCATCGAGGAGGAGAAGGTCGACGCCTTCCTCGCCGAGGTCGCCCGGGTCGGCGAGGCGGTGGTCGAGAACGACATGGCCAACTATGGCCAGTGAGTGTCGACGCCGAGTGATCGGCCCCGGTGATCGCCGGGGCCGATGAGCCGGCAGGCGTGCGTGCGCCTGCCTCTTGATGCGACCGGCCTGCGGGTCGGTCGTCGATGTCACCGAGGTACTCCGATGCCCCTCCTCCAGCCCTTGCGCCGCCTGAGTGATGCGGTGAACCAGGTGGCGATCGTGACGTGCGTGGCCTGCGTGCTGATCATGCTGGGCATCTCCTTCACGGCTTTCCTCTACAAGCTGGCCACCGGCAGCACCCTGAGCTGGACCTACTCCCTGGCCCGGCTATTCCTGCCCTGGATCGGCTTCCTCTCCATGACCATCTCGCTGCGCTACGGCGAGCACGTGGCCATGACCCTGCTGGTGCGCAGTCTGCCGCGCGTGCTGCTCCAGGTGGCGGCGGGGCTCTGCCTCGGCGTGATCGCGCTGTTCGCGTTGATGCTGGTCTGGTACGGCTGGGACTACTTCCAGGGGGCCTCCCAGGTCTACATGGTCTCCGACCAGATCCAGATATCCGCCAAGTTCACCGCCATCGTGATCCCGATCAGCGGGGTCATCATCCTGCTGCACCTGGTGCAGGGCTTCGACCTGCTGGAACACTTCATCGATGACGAGTCCACGATCGATGAGCTGATCGAGACCGCCGACGGGGAGCACCGCCCATGATGCCCGCAATCATTGCCTTCGTCGTGCTGCTGCTGATCGGTGCCCCGGTCGCCGTGGTGATGGCCATGTCGGGGCTGGCCGGTGGCTTCGCCATGGGCGGCGAGCGCATGCTCGGCATCATCGCCGACCGCATGTTCGCCGGTGTCTCCGGCTTCCTGCTGATTGCCGTGCCCTATTTCATCTTCACCGCCGAGCTGATGAACCAGGGTGGCCTGACCCAGAAGCTGATCGCCTTCAACAACGCCCTGTTCGGCCGGGTGCGCGGGGCGCTCTCCCACGTCAATATCTCGGTGTCGGTGTTCTTCGCCGGCCTGACCGGGGCGGCGATCACCGATACCGTGGCGATCGGCAAGATCATGATCCCGGAGATGAAGGAGCAGGGCTATGACGCCGAGTACGCCGCGGCGATCACCGCCTGCTCGTCGATCATCGGGCCGATCATCCCGCCCAGCGTGGTGATGGTGGTCTATGCGACCCTGCTGCGTGATATCTCGGTGATCGACCTCTTCGCCGGGGGCATCATCCCCGGCCTGCTGATGGCCCTGGCGCTGCTCGCGGTGAGCTTCTTCCTGGCCTGGAAGCGGGGCTACCCCAAGCAGGCCCCCACGCCGCTCAAGGTGGCGGCCGTGGCCTTCCTGGTGGCGCTGCCGGCGATGATCGTGCCGCTGATCATCCTCGGTGGCATCCTCTCCGGGCTGACCACCATCACCGAGGCCTCGGGCTTTGCCGCCGTCTATGCCATCGCCATCGGCGTGATCTTCTACCGTAACCTCTCCTGGCAGAAGATCTGGCATGCCCTGGTGGTTACGGTGCGCTTCTCGGGGGTGGTGTTCTTCCTGCTGGCGACCTCGGCGGTGCTCGGCTGGTTTGTCACCCGTTCCGGCATCGCCCGGGACGCGGCCGGGCTGATCACCACCTTCAGCGACTCGACCTTCCTGCAGCTGCTGCTGGTCTGCGGCCTGCTGATCCTGATCGGCACCGTCATGGACGTGCTGCCGGCACTGGTAGTGGTGGCCCCGGTGCTGGTGCCGGCGATGATCCAGCTCGGTGTCGACCCGCTGCACTTCGCCATCCTGATGATCGTGGTGCTCAACATCTCCAACGTCACGCCGCCGGTGGGGATGACGCTGATGACGGCGGCGCGGATCGCCAACGTGCCCTTCGAGAGGGCGATCATCGCTTCGCTGCCGTTCTACGTAGCCTTCATCGTGGTGATCCTGCTGCTGGTCACCTTCCCGTCGCTCTCCACCTGGATCCCCACGCTGCTGGGCTAGGCAAGCCGCGATGGAAACCCTTCTACCACCCCGGCCAGGAGTGCGATGTTGCCGGCCGGCTTCCTGCAAGGAGACTCCCATGCGCATCACCTATCACGACAGCAATGCCCGCATGAGCCAGGCCACGGTGCACAACGGCACCGTCTACCTGGCCGGCCAGGTGCCCGATGACACCAGCGCCGACATGCGCGGCCAGACCGAGCAGGTGCTGGCCAAGATCGACCGTCAGCTGGCCGCTGCCGGGACCAGCAAGGAGCATCTGCTCAGCGCCCTGGTATGGGTGACCGACATGGGCGAGTTCGCCGAGATGAACGCGGCCTGGGATGCCTGGGTGGCGCCGGGACGCCCGCCGGCGCGGGCCGCCACCGAGGCGAGGCTGGCGCTTCCCGAGTTCAAGGTGGAGATCATGGTCACCGCGGCACTGCCAAGCGCATGATGACGCGCGCCACCACCGGCTTCTTCTGGCATGAGCGCTGCTTCTGGCACGACCCGGGGGCCATCGGGGTCTTCTCCGCTCCCGGCGAGTTCCTGCAGCCGCAGCCCGCCTCGGAGAGCCCGGAGAGCAAGCGGCGGCTGAAGAACCTGCTGGAGGTCTCCGGCCTGATCGACCAGCTGACAGTACGCAAGCCGCCGCCGGCGCGCCGCGAGGATCTCAAGCGCTTCCACACGCCCCGCTATCTGGAGGCGCTGGCGGCCGGTGACCGGGCAGGGGGCGGTGACGGCGGGGACTGCGCCCCCTATACGCCGGGTAGCCTGGCCGCCGCCTGCCAGTCGGCGGGCCTGGCCATCGCCGCGGTGGAGGCCGTGGCCTGCGGGGAGCTTCAGCGCGCCTATGCGCTCTGCCGTCCCCCCGGCCACCACGCCGAGGCCGACCGCGGCCGGGGCTTCTGCCTGCTGGGCAATATCCCCGTGGCCGTGATGCGGGCGCGTGCCCTGGGCCAGGCAGGGCGCGTGGCGATCCTCGACTGGGATGTGCACCACGGCAACGGCCAGCAGGCGGCGTTCTATGCCGATCCCGAGGTGTTCACGGTGTCGATCCACCAGGCGGGCAACTATCCGCTGGATACCGGCACCTTCGACGAGCAGGGGGAGGGGGCCGGCATGGGCGCCTGTCTCAACCTGCCGCTGCCGCCCGGCTGCGGCCTCGGCGCCTATGACCACGCCATGACCGAACTGGTGCTGCCGGCACTTGAGGCCTTCGACCCCGAGCTGATCGTGGTGGCTTGCGGCTATGACGCCTGTGCCAAGGACCCGCTCGGCAAGATGCTGCTCAACAGCGCGGCCTTCGCGCGCATGACCGCCCAGGTCAGGGACCTGGCCGAACGCGTCTGCGATGGGCGCCTGGTGATGGTTCACGAGGGCGGCTACTCCGAGGGTTATGTACCACTGTGCGGCCACGCGGTGATCCAGACCCTGGCCGACAGCGATATCTGCGTACCCGATCCCCAGAACGACGAGATCGCCGCCTGGGCCTACCAGGCCCTGCAGCCCCACCAGCGCGAGCTGATCGATGGCTGGCGTTCGGCCTGGGCAGCGGCCGGTCGGCTCTGACCTTCGCCTTCGATCACCGACTCTTTGACTACAGGAACCCGGACCCATGACACCGCTCTTCGATCGCGACGGCTGGATCTGGCATGACGGCGAGTGGCTGGCGTGGCGCGATGCCCGCACCCATATGCTGACCCATAGCCTGCACTACGGCATGGGCTGCTTCGAGGGCGTGCGCGCCTACGCTGGCCCGCGGGGCACGCACCTGTTCCGGGTGACGGAACACAGCCGCCGGCTGCTGGATAGCGCCCACGCCCTCGATATACCGTTATCTAACGATGACGAGACGTTGATCCAGGCCCAGCGCCAATGCCTGGCGCGCAATGGCCTGAGCAACGCCTATCTCAAGCCCACGGTGTATCTCGGTGCCGAGGGGCTGGGTCTTCGGGCGAAGGGGCTCACCACCCATGTGATGATTCCCGCCTGGGACTTGGGCGACTATATCTCGCCCGAGGCCGCCGCCATCGGCCTGCGTGCGCTGACCTCCTCCTGGGCGCGCCACCACGTCAACATCAGCCTGTGCCGGGCCAAGACCAACGGCCACTACGTCAACTCGATGCTGGCGCTCAACACCGCGGTGAAGGCGGGCTTCGACGAGACGATCATGCTCGACCCGGAGGGCTATGTCGCCGAGGCCTCGGCGGCCAACGTCTTCCTGCTGCGCGACGGCGTGCTGCATACCCCGGAGGTGACCTCCTGCCTGCAGGGCATCACCCGCGACAGCGTGATCCACCTGGCCCGCGAGGTACTGGGTATCGAGGTGCATGAACGACGCATCACCCGCGACGAGCTCTATATCGCCGATGAGGCCTTCGTCACCGGCACCGCCGCGGAGATCCTGCCGCTGCGCGAACTCGATGGCCGTCTCATCGGCGGGCGTGCCGGGGCCCCGGCGGTGGGCGAACCCATCGCCGCGGTCTCGGTGACCGCGCGCCTGCAGCGGCTCTACCGCGATGTCACGCGTGGCCAGCCGGGGCCGGCCACGGAGGCCTTCGGCGACTGGCTGACACCTGCCTGATATATTGAGCTTCCGGGCGGGCCGGCATGGTAGCCTGGCGACAGGCCGAAGGGAGTCCGCCCATGTCGCTGTTGCTCGATCTCGCCCTGCGCCTGGTGCTGCTGGCGTGTTCGCTATGGGGCGGCCTCGCGCTGCTGCATCGCTTTCCCGCCGGCATTTCCCTTCGCCGTCTCTCCGCCCTTGCCTGGCTACTGTTGGGTGGCCTCTGCCTGGTGTGGCACTGGCAGGGCGCCAGGCTGGGGCCGACCCTGGTGATGGCGGTGAGCATGGCGCTGCTGCTGGGCTGGTGGCGGCGACTGGCACCGGCAAGCGATCTGGCGTGGGCCGACGATGTGGCGTACCTGGCGACCGGCCACCGCCAGGGCGAGCGGCTGGTTCTCGACCATGTGCGCTGCTTCGACTGGCTCAGCCGTGACCAGGCCAAGGTGGCCTGGGAGCGGCGTGAGTATGACCTCCGGCGACTGGCCTCGCTGGATCTGTTCGTCTCCGGCTGGGGTCGCCCGGGTATTGCCCACGTGCTGCTCTCCTTCGGCTTCGCCGACGAGGCCGGCGAGGTCGACGACTTCGTCGCCTTCTCGGTGGAGGTGCGTCGCGAGCGCGATGAGCCCTTCTCGGAGATCGGCGGGTTCTTCAAGCGCTTCGAGCTGGCGATCATCGCCGCCGATGAGCGTGACGCGGTGCGCCTGCGCAGCAACGTGCGCGGCGAAGCGGTGACCCTCTATCGGGTTCTGCTCGGCCAGCACGAGCGTCGCGAGCTGCTGCTGGCACTGGTGGAGCAGGCCAACCGGCTGGAGCGTGAGCCGCGCTTCTATCACACCATCACCGCCAACTGTACCACCCTGGTCTACGCCCTGATGCGACGCATCATCGAGGGGCTGCCGCTGGACCATCGGCTGCTGCTAAGCGGACTCCTGCCCGGCTATGTCCATGATCATGGTGGCCTGGTGCCAGGCTTTCCGCTGAACGAGCTCAAGCGCTGCGGTAATATCACCCGGCGCGCCGTCGCTGCCCACGATGATCCCGACTTCTCACGAAGGATTCGCCAGGGCGTGCCTGGGTGGGAGGCGAGTGCGCTCCAGCCTGAAGAGGTCAACGCGTCGCAATAACGAAGAACGCCACGGCGGGTGCCGTGGCGATAGGGCCTCCATGGGCAGCATCCTGCTGCCAAGCTCCCTGCAGGGCGTCCAGCCCTGGCGCATCCGTGGCGGAGAAGTGGCAGTGTCCCTTGCCGTGTCCTGCTGGACGCCTCCCTTTATCGCCGATGCAGGTAACAGCGCGGTGACCGTCGCGTGTCGATTCCATGACATCCCGCTACGTAGCCCCGGGCGCGAAGAAGGCGCTTCTGGTAGAATCCTGCGCCGTTTCGTCTCAATTCAATTCCTTGTTCGGGGAAACCTGCCATGAATGCGGTAATCATTGCGGTGCTGGTGATGGTCGGACTGTCACTGGCACGGGTCTCTGTCGTCTTCGCCCTGGTGGTCGGGGCGCTGGTGGGCGGCCTGGTCGGGGGACTCTCCGTGGAGGAGACCCTCGGCGCCTTCAACGACGGCGTGGGTGGCGGGGCCAAGGTGGCCCTGGCCTATGCCACCCTGGGTGCCTTTGCAGTCGCGATCTCGCGCTCCGGGTTGCCGGACCTGCTGGCCCGGCGGTTGATCGGCCTGCTGGGCCAGGAGGCCACGGCAAATCGCCAGGCGGTGGTCAAGTATCTGCTGCTCGGCGCGGTGCTGCTGGTGGCGATCTCCTCCCAGAACCTGATTCCGGTGCACATCGCCTTCATTCCGATCCTGATCCCACCGCTGCTCAAGGTGATGAACCAGCTGCGCCTCGATCGTCGTGCGGTGGCCTGTGCGCTGACCTTCGGCCTTACCGCACCGTACATGCTGCTGCCGGTGGGCTTCGGGGCGATCTTCCTCAACGATATCCTGCTGGCCAACATCAACCAGGCCGGCGAGGCGCTGGGGCTCGAGATCACTCGCGGCATGGTGCCCCTGGCCATGGGGGTACCGGTGGGCGGCATGGCGCTGGGCCTGCTGGTGGCGGTGTTCCTCAGCTATCGCAAGCCGCGTGACTATGAGGCGCTGGACGTGGCGACAAGCAACGTGCCGCATCACCATCCGGAAACCCATGAGCCTCATGCCCTGGGCCTTTTGATGTCAGTCGTTGCCATTGTGGCGGCCCTGGGCATCCAGCTGTGGACCGGTTCCATGATCCTCGGCGGGCTGGTGGGCTTCGCGCTGCTCTCGGTGGGGGGCATCTTCAAGTGGCGCGAGGCCGACGACCTCTTCACCAGCGGCATGCGCATGATGGCTCTGATCGGCTTCATCATGATCTCGGCATCGGGGTTTGCCGCGGTGATGACCGCCACCGGCCAGATCGAGACCCTGGTGGAGTCCAGCGTCGAGGTGATCGGTGACAATCGCGGCCTGGCCGCGCTGCTGATGCTGCTGGTGGGCCTGTTCATCACCCTGGGCATCGGCTCGTCGTTCTCCACCATCCCGATCATCGCCGCCATCTTCGTGCCCCTGGCGGTGCAGTTCGGCTTCTCGCCGCTGGCCACCGTGGCCCTGGTCGGTACGGCCGCGGCGCTGGGCGATGCCGGTTCGCCGGCCTCCGACTCCACCCTGGGGCCGACCTCCGGCCTCAACGTCGACCGTCAGCATGATCATATCTGGGACAGCGTTGTGCCCACCTTCATCCACTACAACATCCCGCTGATCGCCTTCGGCTGGCTGGCGGCGATGACCCTGTGAGGGGGGATATCATCGAGTCCCAAGGGCGGCCTGCGTGCCGCCCTTTGTTACCCCTCACTCCTCACCGCTCACCTCTCACTCCTCACTCCTCGGGCAGGTGGCCCTCCAGCGAGGCGAGCAGCCCGCGCAGCAGCGAGAGTTCGCGGCGGGAGGGCTGGGCACGGGCGAACAGCGCATGCAGGTGTGCCTCGGTGC
Source organism: Halomonas sp. G15 (assembly GCF_021282295.1). NCBI lineage: Bacteria > Pseudomonadati > Pseudomonadota > Gammaproteobacteria > Oceanospirillales > Halomonadaceae > Halomonas > Halomonas sp. G15. The sequence continues at coordinate 103,175 of NZ_JAJSPA010000002.1, forward strand.
GCGCATGGGGCTGGGTGATGAAGCCGCTGCGTTGCATCACCCGGCCCAGATGGTCGTGGAAATGACCGACCTGTTCGCGGCTGGGCTGGCGCTCCTCGGCGGGCAGGGTCGGTCGGTAGCCGCTTTCGGGTCGCCGTCGCCAGGCCTTGAACGTCTCGTAGGCGAGCACCTGCACCGCCTGTGAGAGGTTGAGGATGCCGTAGTCGGGGTTGGCAGGAATGCTCACCTGGTGGCTGCACAGGCCGATCTCGTCATTGGTGAGGCCGAAGCGCTCACGACCGAATACCAGCGCCACCGGATCGTGGGCGGCATTCTCCACCACATCACGCGCCATCTCGTCGGGCTCGTCGAAGTGCGGCAGCGGCAGGCTCCGCAGCCGCGCGCTGGCGCCCACCACCTGCACGCAATCACTCACGGCCTCCGCCAGCGAGCCGACCACCCGGGCTCCTTCCACCAGGTCCTCGGCCCCCGCGGCGAGCCGCGAGGCTTCGGGATCGGGAAACTGCCGGGGATTGACCAGCACCAGGTCGGTCAGACCCATGGTCTTCATGGCCCGCGCGGCGGCCCCGATATTGCCGGGATGGAAGGTCTGGACGAGGACGATGCGGATGTTCGAAAGCATGGGCAGGCGGCTGGCGTCAGGTGATGAGCGGAAGGGTATCTTAAAGCAAAAACCCCGCCGGCTTGCACCGGCGGGGTCTGTCTCAGGGCTTGCCTATATGGGCAGTGCCTGGGGCAGGGTGGGGGATCTTTACATCATGCCGCCCATGCCACCCATGCCGCCCATGCCACCCATGTCCGGAGCGGCTTCCTTCTCGTCCGGATCGTCGGCGATCATCGCCTCGGTGGTGATCATCAGACCTGCCACGGAGCCGGCGGACTGCAGCGCGCTGCGGGTCACCTTGGCCGGGTCCAGCACACCCATCTCGAACAGGTCGCCGTAATCGCCGGTCTGGGCGTTGTAGCCGTAGTTGCCTTCCCCAGCCTTGACCTGGTTCAGGATGACGGAAGCTTCCTGACCGGCGTTGGTGACGATCTGGCGCAGCGGGGCCTCCATGGCGCGCACGGCGATGGCGATGCCGTGGGTCTGGTCCTCGTTGTCACCCTTGAGGCCGGCAACCTTGGTCAGCACGCGCACCAGGGCGGTACCACCGCCAGGCACCACGCCTTCCTCGACCGCGGCACGGGTGGAGTGCAGGGCGTCCTCGACGCGCGCCTTCTTCTCCTTCATCTCCACCTCGGTGGCGGCACCGACGCGGATCACGGCGACACCGCCGGCCAGCTTGGCGACGCGCTCCTGGAGCTTCTCACGATCGTAGTCGGAGGAGGTCTCCTCGATCTGGGCGCGAATCTGGTTGACGCGGGCCTCGATGTCGGCGTCGTTGCCGGCGCCATCGATGATGGTGGTGTTCTCCTTGGACATGGTCACGCGCTTGGCGGTACCCAGGTGGTCCAGGGTGGCCTGCTCGAGGTCCAGACCCACTTCCTCGGAGATCACGGTGCCATTGGTCAGGATGGCGATATCCTGCAGCATGGCCTTGCGGCGGTCACCGAAGCCCGGCGCCTTGGCGGCGGCGACCTTGACGATGCCGCGCATGGTGTTGACCACCAGGGTGGCCAGCGCCTCGCCCTCGATGTCCTCGGCGATGATCACCAGCGGCTTGCCGGCCTTGGCCACGGCCTCGAGGGTCGGCAGCAGTTCGCGGATGTTGGAGATCTTCTTGTCGACCATCAGGATGTAGGGGTCTTCCAGCTCGACCGCCATGGTGTCCTGGTTGGTGACGAAGTAGGGCGACAGGTAACCGCGATCGAACTGCATGCCCTCGACGACGTCGAGCTCGTCCTCGAAGCCGCGACCCTCGTCGACGGTGATCACGCCTTCCTTGCCGACCTTCTCCATGGCCTCGGCGATGATCTCACCGATGCGCTTGTCGCCGTTGGCGGAGATGGTGCCGACCTGGGCGATGGACTTGGAGTCGGTGCAGGGCACGGACAGGGCCTCGATCTCCTTGACGGCGGCGACCACGGCCTGGTCGATGCCACGCTTGAGGTCCATCGGGTTCATGCCGGCGATGACGCCCTTGAGGCCTTCGGTCACGATGGACTGGGCCAGCACGGTGGCGGTGGTGGTGCCGTCACCGGCGACGTCGGAGGTCTTGGAAGCGACTTCCTTGACCATCTGGGCGCCCATGTTCTCGAACTTGTCCTTCAGTTCGATCTCCTTGGCCACGGAGACGCCGTCCTTGGTGACGGTGGGGGCACCGAAGGACTTCTCGATCACCACGTTGCGGCCCTTCGGACCCAGGGTAACCTTGACCGCGTTGGCCAGGAGGTCGACACCGCGCGCCATGCGCTTGCGGGCATCATCGGAAAACTTGACTTGTTTCGCTGCCATGTTCGCTATCTTCCTTTCAATACGTGAACGTCAGAATTCTCAGTGTGCAAGGCGTGAGCGGCCTGCGCTCAGCCTTCAGCTCAACCTTCGACTACGGCCAGGATGTCGGACTCGCTCATGATCAGGACTTCTTCGCCGTCGATCTTCTGCTTCTCGACGCCGAAGCCATCCTTGAAGATGACGGTGTCGCCGACCTTCACGTCGAGAGCGCGGACGTCGCCGTTGTCGAGGATCCGGCCGTTACCGACGGCGAGCACTTCGCCACGAGTCGGCTTTTCCTGGGCGCTGCCCGGGAGCACGATGCCGCCAGCGGTTTTCTGTTCTTCCTCAACGCGACGAATGATGACGCGATCGTGCAAGGGACGGATGTTCATTGCTCACGTTCTCCTGATGGTTCATGTGCCGATGATCCGGCGGTTTGTATCACGACCTCGCCACCGAGGCAGCGAGGGGAGGCGTCGGACGCCTTCCGTGTCAATGGCGCGAGAGTCGCGCCGAAACCTGTTGCTGACGTGTAAGTGGGGCTAGCCCATGGCCTTTCAAGGCCCCTCCGGAAATTTTTTTGCCGATCTGGCCGGATCAGCCGCGGCGCTCGTCCCGGGAGATGAACTCCCCCTCGATGACGCCGTCGTCGGCATCCCCTGACGCCGGCTCGTCGGCGCCGCGGCGGTGGCGGCCCTCGTCGGCCTGTGCCCAGTCGTCCCGGGGCTTGCCGGCGCCGTTACCAGAGGCGCTGGTGAAACCCTCGCTGTGGACATGAAAGCCCTGGGTACGGATGCCAAGCCACGCCAGCAGCTTGCCCATCAGGCGCCGGGCATCGGGGATCAGGCACAGAAAGCCCAGGGCGTCGGAGACGAAGCCCGGCGCCATCAGCAGGGCGCCACCGAAGATCAGGGCAGCGCCGGTCAGCAGCTCGCCGGAGGGCACTTCGCCGCGCTCCAGGCGCTCCCGGGCCCAGGCAAAGGTGGCGGCGCCCTCGCGGCGGATCAGGTGCAGGCCGATGAAGCCGGTGGCCAGCACCAGCAACAGGGTAGTGAGCAGGCCAATCTGGCTGCCCACCGAAAAGAGGATGACGAAGTCGAGCAGGGCAAACAGCGTGAAGATAAGGAGAAAGGGCATGTGGCCTCCCATGATGACGTTCACGGTGAGATGGGGGCGAAGGCGGGGAAATCAAGCGTTGGTCGGCATCACTGGCCGGCGGGAGACAAAGGCGGGATTATAAGCTTAGTCACAGTGTCATGATGCGCTGCACACAAGTCTGCTACAGTGCCTGGCATCTACCGTTGACCCACCATCTCCCGGAGGAATCACGATGCAACTGCAGAATTCCGTTATCGCCATTACCGGTGGCGCCCGCGGCCTGGGGCTGGCCATGGCCGCCATGCTGGGTCGTCAGGGGGCCCGCCTGGCCCTGCTCGATACCGATGCCGCGACCCTCGACGAGGCCGTCACGGGGCTCCATGGAGCCGGCGTCGAGGCGCGCGCCTTCGTCACCAATGTGGCCGACGAGGCCTCCGTGAAGCAGGCCTTCGCCGATATCGCTGACTCCCTGGGGCCGGTCAGCGGCCTGGTCAACAACGCCGGTATCCTGCGTGACGCCCTGCTGGTGAAGGCACGGGACGGGAAGGTCGAGAAGACCATGTCCCTCGAGCAGTGGCAGTCGGTGATCGACGTCAACCTGACCGGCGTGTTCCTGTGCGGGCGCGAGGCGGCGGCACAGATGGTCGAGGCGGGCAACGAGGGCGTGATCGTCAATATCTCCAGCATCTCGCGAGCCGGCAACATGGGGCAGAGCAACTATGCGGCCTGCAAGGCCGGCGTGGTGGCCCTCACCACCACCTGGGCCAGGGAGCTGGCACGCCATGGTATCCGTGTCGGTGCCGTGGCCCCGGGCTTCATCGAAACCGAGATGACTGCCTCGATGCGCCAGGACATGCTCGACAAGCTGACCTCCGGCGTGCCACTCAAGCGGCTTGGCCAGCCGGAGAATATCGCCCAGAGCGTGCAGTTCATCTTCGAGAACGACTACTTTACCGGTCGCGTGATCGAGTGTGACGGCGGCCTGCGCCTGTGATCCACGGCTAGGCAGGTGGGATTCGGTGGCGGCCGTCCGCTGGCCGCCCATGGAGCGCAGGATCAGAAGGTTACCTGGTCCTCCAGGTTGGCTACCGTACCGTCGCCGATGCCGCTGACGCGTGTGAGGTCCTCGGCGCTCTCGTAGGGGCCGTTGGCCTCGCGGTCCTCGACGATAGCCGCTGCCTTGCTCGGCCCGATTCCCGGTAGTTCGGTCAGCAGCTCGGCGCCGGCCGTGTTGACGTTGATCGGCTCTACCTCCTGGGCCATGGCGCCGAGCGGTGCGAGCCCCAGCATGAGCGCGACCAGGCAGGCCCCGAAGAGGGCGTGAATCCTGTTTTTCATTGTCACTTCCTCCGTTGTTGTAGTCGCATCCTTCGCGGGTGCCTCTTCAAGCTAGTCCCGGAGGGAAGATATTCCCGTGGGGCTTATGCCCGCCACTCTGTGGGACAGGTCGTCTTTGCGTCGTCGTTCTGGCGTGCAGCACGTAGGACAGAACGTCGGTCTCGCTTCGGTGATCTCGCACCGCCCATATCGCCCATGGCTGGTATACTCTGGCGACGATTTCCTCTTGCCCGGAGCCCGGTTCGTGTCTACCGATTCCCCTCTGATCATTGCCCTCGACTACCCCTCCCTGGATGCCGCCCTGTGCATGGCCGACCGTCTCGATCCGGCACGCTGCCGCCTCAAGGTGGGCAAGGAGCTCTTCACCCGCAGCGGCCCCGACGTGCTGGAGGCTTTGCACGGGCGCGGCTTCGAGGTGTTCCTCGACCTCAAGTTTCACGACATCCCCAACACCGTGGCCGGCGCCGTGCATGCCGCGGCGGAGCAGGGGGTCTGGATGGTCAATGTCCATGCCGGTGGAGGGCGACGCATGATGGAGGCGGCCCGGGAGCGACTGGAGCGCCACGGTCTTGGAACACGACTGATCGCGGTGACCGTTCTGACCAGCATGACGGCCGATGACCTGGCCGAGGTGGGTGTGGGCGTCTCGCCCGCCGCACAGGTGGAGCGCCTGGCGACTCTGGCCCGCGACAGCGGGATGCACGGTGTGGTGTGTTCGGCCCAGGAGTCTGCCCGCCTGCGCGAGCTGTGTGGCGACGATTTCCTCAAGGTGACGCCGGGCATTCGCCCCGCCTTCGCCCAGGTCGGCGACCAGCAGCGCATCATGACGCCGGGGGATGCCATGGCCGCGGGCAGCACCCACCTGGTGGTAGGGCGCCCGATCACCCAGGCGGAGGAGCCCATGGAGGCCCTCGCCGCCATCGAGGCCGAGCTCAACTAGCCGCTACTCTCCCTCGATGCCGGTGATCGGGCGGGTGGTGCCCCAGCTACGACAGCGCGGGCACTGCCAGTGCAACTGGTCACCGGTGAAGCCGCAGCGGCGACAGCGGTGGCGAGGCAGCTGCTCGAGCAGGGTGGCGGTATGGCGCTTGAGCAGGGCCAACTGTTCCAGCGCCTCGCCGTGACTGTGCTGGTGGTAGAGGTCGATCAGGTAGTCCAGCGCTCCCAGGCTCGCCTCGCGATTGAGCTGTTCACTGACCAGGGCGATCGCGGGCTCGATGCCCTGGTGATGGCGGATGGTCTCGGCCAACTGGATGATCACGCTGGTGTAGGGGGTCTCCTCGAGCAGGTCGTGGAGGTGGCGTATCAGGCCATCCTCGTCGTCTAGCAGGCGGTAGGCATTGCTCAGTGGCTCCAGCAGGGTCGGGGTGAAGGCCGCGTCCTGGGCGGGGATTCGCGACAGCAGGGTGATCTCCTGGCGGTAGTGGCCCGTGTCGTGCTCGAGGGAAGCCAGCAGCAGGTTGGCGCGCACGCAGCGCGGGTCGACGTTGAGGGCCTGCTTGAGGTGGCGGCGGGCCAGCACCGGAGTGGCGTTGGCGCGCTCCTCCTCGGCCAGTTGGCAGAGCCAGTGGGCCGCGGCACGCCGCACTTCCTGATCCTCGCGGATCAGCTGGGGGGTGGCCACCGCGAAGGCCTCCGACCATTCGCCCTCGCGTTCGAAGAGGTCCGCCAGCAGCCGGCGTGCCGATCGCCGCAGCCCGTCGTCATGGGTATCGCGCAGCAACCCCTTGAGTAACCGTTCGGCACGATCCAGCAGCCCCAGGGAGAGAAAGTCTCGGGCCAGCTCCAGCTGTACGCGCTCGCCCTGGACAGGCGTCAGACTGGGTCGGGCCAGCAGGTTCTGGTGAATCTTCATCGCCCGGTCAGCCTCGCCGCGGCTGCGGAAGAGGTTGCCCAGGGTGATATGGGTATCGATGGTCTCGCTGTTGACCTGCAGCGCCCCGACGAAGGTCTCGATGGCTCGATCCTGCTGGTCGTTGAGCAGGTAGTTGAGGCCCACGAAATAATCCCGCGCCAGTCCTTGCGGAGGCGCGGGATCGTTCGGCTTGCTGCGTTCGCGGCGGCCCAGCCACCAGCCGATGGCGACGGCTGCCACCAGAATGGTCAGCAGCAGGGCATCGGGCATATCAGGGGAGTTCCTTCAGCTCCTGGACACGCAGCTTGTCGAGCTCCTTGCGCTGCTGCTGATTGTGGCGCTGGGCGCGGGTCAACAGGGCGCGCAGGCGCAGGTAGACGCCGCTCATGGCCAGCATGCCCAGCAGCACGCCAACCGCCAGTGAGGCCAGCAGCCAGACCGACAGCGAGGCGGGCGGCAGCTCGATCCAGATCAGGTTTAGCGGCAGGGCCTCGCGATTGTTCACCGCGAACAGGATGCCGACCAGTAGAACCGCCAGCAGGATGATGGCCAGGATCAGGCCTTTTAGCCAACGCATGCGAAGTGTCCCCTGTGAAGTAAGAGTTGGGTCGGGAGAGAGGAGCGCCGGGCTCAGTAGCCCAGCACGCGGCTGTCGTCTACCTGCTCGCGCAGCTCCTTGCCGGGTTTGAAGTGTGGCACGAACTTGCCGTCCAGCGCGACCGGTTCGCCAGTCTTGGGATTGCGCCCGATGCGGGGTTCGCGGTAATGCAGCGAGAAGCTTCCGAAACCGCGTATCTCGACGCGCCCCCCGGCGGCCAGGGTCTCGGTGATATCCTCGAGAATCAGCCGAACCGCCGATTCCACTTCCTTGAGCGACAGCTCGGGCTGACGCATGGCGATCTGTTCGATCAGCTCGGACTTGGTCATCTCGGGTCTCCGTTGGCGGCGCGGCTGTTGTTTTATTTCAAGCATACTCGGCAAAACGAGACAAAACAACGCACTACGACCATAGGTAGAGACCTCGATCCGTGACCGGCGTCAGCTGTGTCGCCGCGCCGCCTCGGTTATACTGGCGCCACACCCCAAGGCAAAGGCGAGGTCGACCTTGAACGAACCATCAAGCCCGGAGACGGCACAGCGCAAGCGGCTCTATTGGCACTCCCGCCGCGGCATGTGGGAGCTGGACCTGTTGCTGGTGCCCTTCCTCGAACAGCGCTATGACGCCCTGGAGCCCGCCGACCAGGCCGCGTTCCGCGACCTGATCGACGAGGAGGACCAGGACCTCTTCATGTGGCTGATGCGCCGCGAGCTCCCTGCGGAGCCGGTGCGTCGGCGCATCGTCCAGATGATCATCGAGCATGCCGAGAGCGCCGACAGCGTGTCGCATCGGCCGGTCTAGGCTGGCTCTGTTGGTCCATCTCCTGCCGGCCGCTGCGGTGGCCGGCCTCCTCGCGACAGTTCTTGCTTTCTGGTGGTGGCTCCCCGTGGCACTCGGCCTGGGGGCCATCACCTTGTGGTGCGTGCGTGACCAGCCTCAGGGGGAACTGAGTGCCGAGGCCCTGCCCGGCGGAGGGCTGCAGTGGAAATGGCGGGATGCAGGGGACACGGCCTCGCGACCGATCAGCCTGCGCTGTGACTACCTGGGGCCCTGGCTGATCGGGCTGCGTCTGAATGGGAGGCGGCTGTGGCTGTGGCCCGATAGCTGCTCGCCGTCTGCCCATCGGGAACTGCGCCGCTATCTGGTTCGCCACTAGGCCGACTCACGCTCCGGTGCCGTCCACCGGCCTGGCCAGTCACCGTGCTTGCGGCTCCGCTCAGACGAGGTCGCTTAGCTGGATCCGGGAGGGACGGGGAAGGGGGGCGCCGTGGTGCGGGCAGTCCGGGTTGTAGTGCAGGCCGCGAGACTCGCGGCGTGCCCGGGCGCTGGCCACGGTCAGCCGCGCCAGGCGCAGCGAATGCCACAGTCCCACCAGTTCCGCGGCCGGCTGGCCGCGTCCTGCGACCTCGGCGATCTCCTGCTGCAGCTCGGCCAGCGTTTCTGCGGCCTCGGCCAGTCCGGCGTCACGGCGCACGATGGCCACCCGGGCGCTCATCACGCCGCGCATGCGCTCGCGCCACTCGGCGAGTGCCGCCGGTGCCGCCTCGGCCCTGGCCCGGGTGGCAGGCGCGCTGACGAGCGGCACCCGCGAGGCATCCTGCAGCATGGCGGCGCAGCTGCGCGCAAACACCAGGCACTCCAGCAGCGAGTTGCTGGCCATGCGGTTGGCGCCATGCAGGCCGGTGCAGGCCACCTCGCCCACGGCGAAGAGGTGGGCCACGTCGGTGGCGCCATGCTGGTCGGTGGCTACCCCGCCACAGCTGTAGTGGGCCGCCGGCACCACCGGGATCGGGACCTTGACGATATCGATGCCGCGGTCGGCGCAGTGGGCGTGGATGGTGGGGAAGTGCTCGCGGATCGCCGCCTCGCCCAGATGGCGAACGTCGAGGAAGACATGCTCGCTTCCGGTGCGCTGCATCTCGGCGTCGATGGCGCGCGCAACGACGTCTCGCGGCGCCAGTTCGGCACGCGGGTCGATGGCCGGCATGAAGCGTTCGCCGTGGATATTGAGCAGCCGCCCGCCCTCGCCGCGCACCGCCTCGCTGATCAGGAAGGGGGTGCCCTGGGGATCGTAGAGGCAGGTCGGGTGGAACTGCTGGAACTCCAGGTTCATCAGCGTGGCACCGAGCTCCGCGGCCATCAGCATGCCCTCGCCACTGGCCGGTTGGGGGCTGGTGGTGTGGCGATAGAGGCCGCTGGCGCCGCCGGTGGCCAGCACGGTGTCGTGGGCCGGCAGGTCGATCGGCTGCCCGTCAGTGTCGAGACAGCGTGCACCTCGGCAGCGGCCGGCATCGTCCTTAAGCAGGCCGATGGCGGTGAGGTCGTCGCGGATGTGGATCGCCGGGTGTGCCGCGACATGGGCCTTGAGGGTATCCATCAGCGCGCGCCCGGTGGCGTCGGCGGCGTGGATGATGCGTCGCGCGCCGTGTCCGCCCTCGCGGGTGAGGTGGTAGGGGTAGTCGGCCCCGGGGCTGGCATCCCGCGTGAAGGGCACGCCCAGGCCAAGCAGCCATTGGATGGCCGCCGGCCCCTGCTCCACGGTGAAGCGCACCGCGGCCTCGTCGCACAGGCCGTCGCCCGCCACCAGGGTATCCTGGATATGCGCCTCGATATCATCGCTGGGGGAGAGTACCGCGGCGATGCCGCCCTGGGCCCAGCGGCTGGCGCCCCGGTCGTCGCTGGCGGGGCGCAGCAGGGTCACGCCACGCTGGTCGGCCACTTCCAGGGCGAGTACCAGGCCGGCGACACCGCCGCCGATGATAAGCACGTCATGGTTGGCGTGGGACATCTTGCGCTCCTCTGTCGGGCGTGGCGGTGTGGCGGCGCGCCCACTTGCGCCCCGAGGCGCGACGCAGGCGGCGGCTGGGCAGGCGGGTCAGGCCACCCAGGCGGGTGACCAGGGCCTCGGTGAGGCGTGCCAGCTCGCGGTTGAGCCACAGGTAGCCGCTGGGGCTGAACAGCGCCCGTCCCTGCGCACTGACCGCGGTGGTGGCGAGCGGGGCGTAACGCTGGAGGTCGAACTGGCTGATCTCGACCGCGATGGGCTGGCCGGTACGCACCTGATAGGCCAGGGTGCCCAGCTCCCGGGCGAGGCGGTGCTGTTCGTCGCGCAGCCCTTCCATCGCCTCGATGCGATCATGGCCGGCACGGGTGTTCCAGTGGGTCTCCAGCAGCAGCTCGATGGTCGAGAGCATGCGCCGCTGCAGGGAGATGATGTCATCCAGCTCGTCGCGCCGCAGGCGGCGTTCGCGATGGATGGCATCGACCAGGCCGCGCTGCTTGACCAGTGCCGAGCTGGCGGCCTTGAGCAGGGCGCGGGTATCGATATCCAGGGCCGCCGAGGCGGTGGTGTGCACGTGGAACAGGCGCGCCATGCGATCGAGGTTCTCGGCCAGCATGAAGCGCATCATGTCGGTGGCCTTCTGGGGCAGTACCAGCACCGTGATCACGATGCCGACCAGGGTACCCAGCAGCACGTCGAAGGCGCGCCACAGTCCCACATCCAGGGCGTGGCTGCCGTCGCCGACCACCAGCAGCAGGCTGATGGCGAACATCAGGCCGCTATAGCCGTGTCGATTGCCGAAGGTGAGCCAGGTGGCGATGCCGATGGCGACCAGACTGCCGGCGGGGATCAGCAGCGGCAGGTCGATGGGCAGCAGGATCAGCAGAAGGCCGGAGGCCGCGCCGAGCACGGTGCCCAGCAGCCGCTGGCGCCCCTTGTCGAGCACACCGCCGATATGTGGCAGGTTGCCCATCACCATCACGGTGCTGACCAGCGCCCAGCCGGAGTGGGGGATCGCGAACAGGCGGATGATGATAAAGGTGGTCGTCAGCGCCAGCAGCACGCGCAGGACATGCAGTCGGCGACGATAGCGGTAGGTAAAGAAGGGGTCGCGCAGGGGCGGCAGATTCATCAAGCGTTTGCCCCGCAGAGGTATCGACTAGCGCATCGGCTGATGGCTGGTGCCCGGAGCCGGGCTCGAACCGGCACGGTGTCGCCACCGAGGGATTTTAAGTCCCTTGCGTCTACCAATTTCGCCATCCGGGCGGCACGGTGTCGGGCAGTACAGGAAATCGGGGAGTGGAGGCTGGAGTCGGAATCGAACCGGCGTACACGGAGTTGCAGTCCGCTGCATAACCACTCTGCCATCCAGCCTCATCGAGTCGGGCCATTCCAAGGAATGGAGCGGGAAACGAGACAAGCACTAAGCTTATAAGTCTTTGATTTCCTTCGCTTTCATTTCACTGTGCAAATCAGTGAAGCCACGATTCTAGCCTCGTTTTCGCGCACCGTCAACGAAGTCGCTCCAAAAATTTCCATCAACCGCCAGTGACGGCCAACGAAGTGGCACAGAACGTGAGAACGATCGCCCTTCCGTACGCCGACCGATGGTGCCTTCGCCATGCAGGTCACCCTTCAAGCTCGCCGCCGTTCCGATGAGCATCTAGCACATGCAATCTCACCTGGCCCTTGGCCCACGACGTCGCGTCGCATCGGCAGCTTCTTAATGCCCAGATGCTGCTCATCAGGTGCCAGTTGTCGCGAGCAAAAAGAAGTCAACCGAGGATGCTCGTCTCCGGAGCCCGACCTCTGAGTGCGGATTCCACGCCATCCGGCCACCCAGTCCGCTCTCATCTGGCCAGGCATTCCACGGCCATCTGGCCACCTGTTCCACGGCCATCCGGCCGGGCAGTCGGAGCGCAGCGACGCAGGGGTTGCATTGTTAGTCTGAGGTGCCCGGTGTCGTCAATTTCTTCACCCGCTTTCTCATCGATTCGCCCTTGAGGTTGATCCGATAAGCGTTGTGCACCAGGCGGTCGAGGATGGCATCGGCCAGGGTCGGATCGCCGATCAGTTCGTGCCAGTTGTCCACCGGCATCTGGCTGGTGACCAGGGTCGAGCGCTGGCCGTAGCGATCATCCAGTAGCTCCAGCATGTCGCGACGCTGTTCGGCGGTGAACGGGGCCAGACCCCAGTCATCGAGGATCAGCAGGTCGGTCTTGGCGTAGCTGCTCATCAGCTTGGCGAAGCGCCCGTCGCCGTGAGCCAGGCCCAACTCCTCCAGTAGGCGCGGCAAGCGCAGGTAACGCACGCTGTAGCCCTCTCGGCAGGCCTGGTGGGCCAGGGCGCAGGCCAGCCAGGTTTTGCCCACGCCGGTGGGGCCGCTGATGATCAGGTTGAGGCCGTCGCGTAGCCACTGGCCGCCGCTCAGTTGCAGGATCAGCGCCTTATCCAGCCCGCGCGGGCTGCGGTAGTCGATGTCTTCGAGGCAGGCACTGTGCTTGAGCCGGGCCTGGCGCAGGCGGCTGCTCAGGCGCTTGTCGTCGCGTTCAGTCAGCTCGCGGTCGACCAGCAGGCCGAGGCGTTCCTCGAAGCTCAGGCTGTCGATGTCCGGGGTTTTCAGTTGTTCGTTCAGCGCCTTGAGCATGCCGTGCAGGCGCAGGGTTTGCAGCTTGTCCAGGGTCGGATGGGGCAGCATGATGGGATTCCTTGGGGTCAGTGGTAGTAGCCGGGGCCGCGCAGGTTGGCGTGGTCGTCCGGCAGCAGGGGCAGGTTGGCTTGAGCCAGCGGCAGGTTTTCCAGCCCCTGGCGCAGGATCGATTCGAGGCTCTTGTAGCTGCACGCGCCGAGGCTGAGGGCGCGTCGGCAGGCCAGCTCCAAGCGCACTTCGCCATGGGTCTTGCCCAGGCGCAGGATGCCCAGGCAGGCCCGGTAGCCTTGGGTTGGGTGGATGCGCCGTTCGAGGATGTGGCTGATCACGCCGGCGGTGTTCGGCCCGGTCTGCTCAGCCCAGCGGATCAGCCGTTGCGGCGTCCACTCGGCGTGCTCGCGATGGCTCTTGGGCATGTGCTCGGCCTGTGTGCTGTGCCGGCCCTTGTGCGGTGAGCGCAGGTGGCTGGCCACCCGCTGATTGGCGTGGAAGCACTCGACGGTGCGCGCCGTCAGCCGTACTTCCAGCTGTTTCTTCACCAGTTGATACGGCACCGAGTAGTAATGCCCATCGACCTCGACGTGGTAGTCGATGTGCACCCGCGCCTTCTTCCACTCGGCGTAGACGTAGGGTTGCTCCGGCAGGGGGCGCAGCGCCGGACGATCCAGAGCTTCGAAGGCCGACTGCCGGGAGCCCGGCAGCTTGCGAAACGGTCGTCGGTTGAGCCGCTCCAGCAATAAGGCGATGGCGCTGTTGAGTTCGTCCAGGGAGAAGAACTGGCGGTTCCTCAGCGCGGCGAGGATCCAGCGCTCGACCACCTGCACGCCGACCTCGGCCTTAGCCTTGTCGCGCGGCTTACGCGCCCGCGCCGGCACCACCGCCACGCCATAATGCTCGGCCAGATCGCGGTAGCTCGGGTTGATGTCCGGCTCGTAGCGATGGCTCTTACTCACCGCGCTGCGCAGGTTGTCCGGCACCACGATCTCCGGCACGCCACCGAGGAAGGCGAAGCAGCGGGTATGCGAGCCCAGCCAGTCCGGCAGCTGCTGCGACCAGGTGGCTTCGGCGAAGGTGTAGCTGGATGCGCCGAGCACCGCGACGAACACCTGCGCCTGGCGGATCTCGCCGCTGTGGCGGTCGATCACCGGCACCGTCTGCCCGGCGTAGTCGACGAACAGCTTCTCGCCGACGCGATGTTCCTGGCGCATCACCACGTCCAGCTTGCCCTGCCAGGCCCGGTAGTGCTCGCAGAACCAGCTGTACTGAAAGCCCTGCGGCTGGCTCAGGCGGTACTCCTGCCAGAGCAGCGCCAGGGTTACGCCGGGGCGGCGCAGTTCGGCATGCACCCATGCCCAATCGGGTAAAGGCCGCTTCTCACTGGCAACCGTCGGGGCCGGCGGGAACAGTTGCTGCTCCAACTCGGCATCGGACAACGAACAGGGCCAGGTGAGGCCGCTGGCGGCAAAACGATTGAGGTAGTCGCCGACGGTGACACGACCGACCTGCACGCTGACCGCAATCTGGCGAGCCGATAGTCCGACCTCGAACTTGAGACGTAGTACTTCGCGAATCTTACGCATGGATAAACGCTCCACGACAACCTCTCTGCTTCGAAAAAGAGGTCGATGGTAGTGAAGAAATCCTGCGTAGCTGCCTACCCGGTTGGGTGGCCGGATGGCCGTGGAATCAGTGGCCGGATGCGCGTGGAATGGGTGGCCGGATCACCGTGGAATCGGTGGTCAGATGCTCATGGAATGGGTGGCCAGATGACCGTGGAATCCGCACTCTGAGCTTTACGGATCGCCCCTCGTGCTACGCAAAGGAACGATCCTCGAAGTCACCACCAAGACTTTGGGCCATGCTCCGGCTGTAGTTCTTGGTCAGGGCAACAGATACTCTTTCTGGCTTCTGCTCTAGGATAGAGACAGCAGGTGCACCGCGTGAACACGGACAACCGCTAAGCCTGTGACCGTGTTGCAAAGCAGCGGGCAACAACATGCCCGCGACATCTGTAGCCTAGCGAAGAATCTGCATCGTGGAGCACGTCACTTGCCCATGGAACCTTGCCCAGCTTGAGACTGGGAGACGTAGCGAAGATGCCCCGACACCTTAGAGCAGCACATGTGATCATGTCGCGTTAGGCGATCACCACCATCGTCGTGAAATTCTCTCTGTGTCGAATTTGGTCTAACAGCATTCGCGCTCGGTCTCACCCAAGAGCCCCGGGTGCTAAGCGACCAGTTTTACAAGCCACCGACGGCCAACATAGACCTCCAGGGGGACAGAGGAGACCTAAATGGTCTTGCCGGAGCAGGCTGCCTCCATAACGCTGGCATGTGCGGACACGTACCACTTGTGAAAACACACCGTTCGCCGACTCCAGGGCATCGTCTTTTCATTGATGACTGGCTTGCCCATTCGTCGAATACAACGCAGCCCTGCACTCGGGCATCGAGATGCAGGATCCTGAAGAAATTAACTCAGCAACATCATCGGACCGACGCGCAGTCGGTAGCAGAGGAGTAAGTGATGTAGCACTCCCCAAAGGAGCTTGATGCATGCATAAGGATCCGCCAAGGTCTAAGGTGTTCTATCGCCCCATCGAAGCAGCCATCCGATGGGCAGGTCTTCTGAGATACAAGCAAGCTATTTTGTCCGCGATTTCTTCGCTGCGATGTCTGCCCACGAGGCTAGAATGCCCGCGCTGGGAAGAGTTAATGCTGTGCAACGATCGCATTTATGATGCGATCGTCAACGGCGATCTCCCGTACGGCCGAGAGGGCATCACACTCAATGACGAGTCGCTGCTTGGCACCAGCGATTTGACAATCAGACACGTTGACCTCAAAAGGTGGATGCAGATGCACTACCCGGAGCACCGTCCGGGCTTCCTGTTCAGCCGGGCGGAGCGAATCGTGCACCCCGTTATCACCCTAGAAACAGGTCAGGCGATGCTGATCGAGCGTCAAGCACTGAAGGCCGAGTTAGAACACTGCCGTCGTAAGTTGCAGGCGCTACAAGAAAGCCATGACGGGCTACTGAAACAAGCATCTCGCATCCCTGCTTGCAGCCAATGTCCCATCACCGAACGGGCTGAGTCTACATACCTCAACATAGTTGGGGGAATGCTCGATCTGATGCTGGGTCAATCACCAGCAGGAGCGGCCTACTCATGCTTCAGGACCCAAGAGGCTGTCGTCTCAGCCCTGATTGCTCATCACAGCGGAGCTATGGGTATCACCGAGCGTACGCTGAATGGCAAGTTCGCTCTGGCGCGCAGAAAGCTCCGCGACTCCAGCTAGTAGAACGCGGCCCCTCTCACCGAAACCGCGTTCGTGGCAGTTAGGCAAGCTTGTATCTGCAACTCCGGAAATTGCATTTGCAATGTACTTCAGCAGCCATGTCTATTGAATAGAGGTCACGCCAACAAACGCCACTGAGCGTTAAGGAGTGACCAACATGTCGCAGACACCGGTACTGCAGCCAGGCGAACGCCGCATCTTGCGGCTTGATGAGGTCGAAGCCAAGTCGGGCTTCAAGCGCGCGCACATCTATGCCCTCATGAAGAAGGGCCAGTTTCCGCAAGCCTTGCGCCTTGGCGTACGGGCGGTCGGCTGGGACTCAGTCGAAGTCGATATCTGGATCAGCGATCGCCTGAAGAACCGGGTGCCCCCGTCCCCACATACACACGACGCCTGAGGAGAGAGCCATGCAGGTTGTCTCCATCATTTCAACCAAAGGCGGGGTCGGCAAGACAACCACCGCAGCCAATCTCGGTGGATTGGTCGCAGACGCCGGGTTGCGCGTGCTGCTGATCGATCTTGATGTACAGCCGACCCTATCATCGTACTTCGAACTAGCGCACCGAGCGGTCGGAGGCATCTATGAGCTACTTGCCTTCAACGAGCGCCGTCCAGAGCAGTTGATCTCCCGCACCGTGATTGACGGACTGGACTTGGTGCTGTCCAACGATGATCGCGGCGAACTCAACACATTGTTGCTGCATGCGCCAGATGGCCGATTGCGCCTACGTCATCTGCTACCAACGCTTGCCACTCGGTATGACCTTGTGCTTATCGACACCCAGGGCGCGCGTAGCGTCATGCTGGAGATGGCGATTCTTGCATCGAACATGGCGCTGTCGCCCGTCACACCCGAGATCCTGGCGGCGCGAGAGTTGCGTCGGGGTACTCTTCAACTGATTGAGGATATTGCGCCCTATCGTCATCTAGGCATCGAGCCGCCTACGCTGCATCTGCTGATCAACCGTGTTCACCCCGTGTCATCGAATGCCAGGCTGATCCAACAGGCCTTGCGCGATGTATTCCTGGGACACGCTGGTGCGCGCGTTCTGGATACCAATGTTCCGGCTATCGAGGCCTATCCGCGTGCGTCAACGCGGGGCCTGCCGGTGCATCGAGTCGAGTATCGGCAACCTTTGGGCCGCGTCGCACCCGCTGCACTGGAAACCATGCGAGCCCTAGCCAGCGAACTGCTACCAACTTGGCAAGAGCACTTCGCATTGGTCACCGGCAAGACTCCTGAGATAAAGGAGGCCGGCAATGGCGAACGCGCATGAGTTGGCCCGCGGTCACAAGAGGCTGAAAGCGTTGATTGAGTTTGCACTGGCTGAAGGCTGGCATGTCAAACGCACACCCGGTGGCCACTTGAAATTCACCAAGACCGGCTGCTCGCCGATCTACACCAGCTCAACTGCAAGCGACCATCGCGCGGGATTGAATGCACGTGCTCAAATCCGACGCGCAGAGCGAGAGGCAGTAGACCACTTACGGGCCGCTGTTCCGGGAGCCAGCCATGGCTGAAATGACCCAGAAGGACATGGCTGAAAAACTGCTCGCTGCG
Organism: Halomonas sp. G15; assembly: GCF_021282295.1. Lineage (NCBI taxonomy): Bacteria > Pseudomonadati > Pseudomonadota > Gammaproteobacteria > Oceanospirillales > Halomonadaceae > Halomonas > Halomonas sp. G15. The sequence goes on from NZ_JAJSPA010000002.1 coordinate 120,736, forward strand.
GGCTTTCCACGCAACGGCCCAAGCGCCTCCGCACTGAGCGACCCGATCGCCGATACGCCCATGGTGGTGACGTTAGACCAACTGCGCTCGTATGACCATGACCCCCGCGTCAAACGCAACCCGGCCTACGAGGACATCAAGGCATCCATCCGCGAACGGGGCCTCGATGCTCCACCTGCGATCACCCGCAGACCTGGCCAAGAGCACTATGTCATCCGCAACGGCGGCAACACCCGGCTGGCGATCCTGCGCGAGCTGTGGTCCGAGACCAAGCAAGAGCGCTTCTATCGCATCTCATGCCAATTCCGTCCTTGGCCGGAGCGTGGCGAAATAGTCGCCCTTACCGGGCACCTGGCGGAGAACGAGCTACGCGGGGGGCTGACGTTCATCGAACGAGCCCTCGGTGTCGAAAAGGCGCGAGAGTTCTACGAACAGGAGGCTGGCAGCACGTTGAGCCAGTCGGAGCTAGCAAGGAGGCTTTCAGCTGACGGATATCCCGTCCAGCAATCGCACATCAGTCGCATGCGAGATGCGGTTCACTATCTCCTTCCGGCTATCCCGAACGTTCTTTACGGCGGCTTGGGCCGCCATCAGGTGGAGCGCATTGCAGTAATGCGCAAGGCCAGTGAGCGCATCTGGGATCGCTACGCCGCCGAGCGAAAACTAACCTTGGGATTTGAGGATTTCTTTCAAGACGTGCTGGCACAGTTTGACGTTCAGCCGGACGAGTTTTCCGCCCAGCGAGTGCAAGACGAGCTCATCGGTCAAATGGCGGAGCTCCTGAGCATCAACTATGACACGCTGAGCCTGGATCTCAATGAGAGCGAGAACCGCCATCGCGCCTTGATCAGCGAGCCGTCCACCTTCCCACAGCATGAGACAGGAGTGCTTAGCGAAGCAAGTGAGACAAGGAAAACCTCGCCTTCCGGCTCAAGTGACCATCCGTCTGAAATCCCCAAAACGGCTCCCGATACATCCCCTCGACCTTCAGTTCGGTCGCCCGAAAATTCGACACCACCTACCACGGCAGCCTCCGATCAAAAATCAGCCGATGACGAGACTTCGACCGGAAACAATGCTGCAGGAGCATTTCTACAAGATCACATTGTCTCCCGCGCACCAACGACTGAACGTTTGCAATCGATACAGCGCCTCGTCGCGGGGCAGTTGGGCGATGCGCTTCCGCCAGACTTCGAGCAAAACGTGCTGCAGGCGATTCCCGTCCAGGCGGGTGGGCTCTATCCGATTTCAGATGTCTGGTACATCGATCCCGGCCTCGACGCCCCCGAGTATCTTCGCGTCCACATTGCTCAGTTTGCGCGAGAAATTGCGAACGAGGCTTCGCTTGTCGACTGTATCGCACCATGCGACTACGGCATTGGATTCCGATGCCTGCCGGAAAAAACCGGTGAAACTGAAGCCGCCTCGGGGGCCTGGATGCTTTTGGCGTCCCTTTGCGGGCAAGGGTCTGCCGCGGAGTTGGATCGTCTCCCTCAGTCCCTGCCGCAGCTTCTGCACGGCAAGGGTGACCTCGCCAAGCGGTTGAGTGACACCGCGCTGGTCAAGCTGTTCCGACTGCTGCGTCTGGCTCGCCGCCTGCTGGATCTTGAGTCCGGTGGCGACGATCACGGCATGAGCAAAGGAGGCTAGCCATGTCGCCCCCCCATCCGCTCAACCAAGCCGTCATAGCTCAGGCCCTCCATGACCTGCGCAATGGGCAGTTGCGTCGTTGTAAGGCGATGGGGTTTGGCGATGACGACTTGGACGCACTCAAGCATCCGGCCCTCATCAGCGTTTTGGCCAATGCATCCGTGTCTTGGTGCTCCGTCTCCATCAATCGCGAGGTGCTACGTCGCCTGCTCACTCAGGCTTTGGACGTAGAGAAGGAAATCGCGACCGTTGACCGTATGCTGCGTCTGGGCGCGAGCACTGAGATGGTCAGCCGCTTCTACGGCCTGACCCATCAGGAAGTCGCCCTGCGCCGCGAGATCCTCAACCTGCCGAAGCGAAAAGGCCGGCATCCTGTACTGGACGAGACACAAGATACAGAGCTGTGGCGGCGCTGGAAGGAGCTAACTGCGCGGCAGACTGTAGACCGCGACAGTGAGGTTTCGCTCCTGTCGGTCGCCATGGATCTTGCCGAAGGTATGGCGTTACCTCTGTCGGTGATCTGGGCCACCATCAAGTCCTGGATCGACCAGGGACTGGTTTAGCTCATGGCAGTGGAAGATGGGTCTCAACGCCGTGGCCCTGTTCCGCTGTCGGACCTGTTCGATGGCGCGTTGAAAACTCTTGCGGCCCAACAGCAGACCGCGCCAGCGCCTACCCCCACGGACGGGTTCCTGTACAGCGGCAACCGGCACGAAAGCGTGCCCCGTTCGCTGTTTCTTGATCGACGGCTTACACCACTGGAACGAAACGCCTGGCAAGTATTTCGTTTGCTGCTCAACGACGATGGGCTCACCGCATTCCCTACCTACGAGCAACTGCGTCCATGGCTGGCGTCCATGCCTTGTGGCCCGCAAGCCTCGCATGAAACCGTCGCACGGGCTCTGACTCTACTACGCCTGACACGCTGGCTTAGCCTCGTCCGCCGGCGACGCGATGCCTCGACAGGTCGCATACAAGGGAACCTCTACGTGTTGCACGACGAACCCTTGACGCCATTCGAAGCCATGCAACTGGATCCTGACTACCTGGGCTTGGTCAGCCAGGCGCTGGGCCATTCAGCAAAGGCAGTTCAGGCCGTTGGTGTCCAGACGCTCAAGGATATTGCCGAAGACCCGATGCTCAGCGGCCGAGAGTTGCCAACGCGCCTGCAGGTGCTTACACAACGCATGACCAAGGGCGGCTGGCTCACCGAAAGTTATTCACAGGACGACACCAGCCACGATTCCGAAGAAGGCTCGGACCGCTTTCTTCGGAATGCCGATGCACCGGCTACGGAATCCGAAGCAGGAGCGAAACCCGCGCAAAACGCCTCTCTTCGGAATCCGAAGGAGGACCGTACAGTACGTAAGGAAAGTATTAATGAAATACGTACTACCGCGCGGGCGCGGGCGCTGAACAGCCTGCAATGGCCAAAACGTTTCTCCGATCTCAAGCCCGAACAACAAGGAGGGGTGATGGTGGCGCTTCAACAGGTCGAAGAGCCCATGCGCCAAGCCGTCCTTGACGAATGGGACGCACGCTGTAAAGGCACATCAATCCGTAATCCGGCCGGTTATCTGTTTGGCATTGTTCAGCGCGCTATTCGAGGCGAATTCAATGCTTGGGCTGGTCAGGTCAAGCCAGCCCCCCCTCCGGCGTCACTTCAACCGGCAGAGCCACGAAATGTTGTGCCACCAGAACTGGCCCGTAAGCACATCGAACGATTGCGTGACCTGCTTAAGAAGAGCTAAGCGCGTACAAGCAACGTCTTTTTAAGCTATCCCCAGGGGATACCCAGAGATGCCAACATCTCAATGTGCATGCCTCAGCGCTTGTCCAAATGGTCCAACGATTGCTTCAGCCCCTGGAATGCAGTTGACGAACGTAGAGCGGCAGCGCCCGCATCTTGAAGAGCACGTACGTCAAGCGCTTCGATCGTAAAAGCTGTTGGCACACGAAGCAGTGAAGTGCGTATGTCTGGTTCTTCAAGGTCCCGCAGGCTGACAGTGATGAGATGGATTTCGACGTCGGGAGAGAATGGACTGTCTTCCTGGTTTCGATTTTCATCAAGCTCCGCTGCAATTCGCTTGATGTCGTTTTCCAGCAAGGAAAGCGTTATTTGAGTCTCGCGCGCGCCAGCGCCATAGAGCAACGTCTCCAGGACTTCTCCGGTCGACGGCACTTCATCACTAAGGTCAACCCTTGTTGCCAGATCGCGGGCAGAGTTCACCGCAACCAAGACAATGCGACGAATCGAATGTCGAGGCACACCAGAAAAAGAGTTATAGATTGAGCCATTAGCCATTAGCCTATCGATCATCAATCGTATGCCTAGGTTGTCACTGACCCCGCCATCTACCAAATGAATGTAAGGGCGCGCCTTGGCATCTAGGTAGCCATCTGTGCTTTGCCGCAGCAGCTGAATACGAAAATCAGTGCTACTGGATGCTTCGCCATCCGGTGGGAAAAGCGCTTTACCGCATCGGTCGGAAAAATTGCGTAGCGTCATCGGGGACAGGATGATCGGAACGGCCGATGACGACGCCACAGCAAAGGACAATGGCACACTGTTCAGATCCGAACAGATTAGCGAAAACTGCTCTGGGGTGAAGTCGAAAGGTGCGCCGGTTGTTAGGTCCGTCGCCGTGATCAGTAAGCTCGGCGCTTTCGGATTCTTGCGGACATCACCAAATGTCATGCCTTCGTATAGTTCGTCGAACCGGTGTGCCAATATGTGCGTGCGTCCGAACCAAGGAGAGGTGAGGTTGAACAAGTTATTTGGATAAAAGACTTGTTTGAGCAGGGTCGACTCGAAGGGCTTCAACAAAAAGTCTGGTTCAAATCGCTCTAAGGTTTGATCACCAAAGGCAGCGTAGTGCGCTGCGAGAATACTTCCTCCCGAGACGCCGCTGACGATTGAAACCTCATCGAGAAGCGTCGTTGGTCGTCCGTCTAGCGTGAACTCTGTGCGCTTTAATTCCTTGAGCACGCCCAGACCAAATGCGGCCGCGCGTGCTCCGCCTCCCGACAGCGTGACCGCAACCACCACAGGCCCTGTTCTGTAGTCGTCCTGCTGCGCCTCGGTTATCTGTGCCACATTGACCCAGGGGCGAAAGCTAGAGCAGCCACTCAAAATCCCCAGGGCAGCAACAGTCAGGATTCTCGCGCACAGCATGCCAGAACGAGGTGTTTTGCAACTGCGGAAGAGATTTAGCTTATTGTCCATGTGTCAAGGGCTCTCATCGCGCCAGACGCTACCGACGTGTTCGATACATGCACGAATTGAATTCTTCGCATGGCCCAACAATGAGTAGGAAGAAGCAAAATCTGCAATTGGACTGCCATGCTCAAAGCAGCTGGCAGCCAATACGCGGTGACCTGTTCGATCGTCCTCTGCCAAAAACTCCAGGCTTGCACCACCCGTTGTCACAGGCCCAACAAGTAGTGTTGTAAGCGCATTGACTGCTCTGTTAGGTGTCTGCAGTTCAGTGATCGCCACACGTATTCGGATTCGATCTGATGCACTAGTAGCAAGAGATGCCGCAAAGTACGATCGCAGCTCTGCAGAGGTATAGCCTAGGATCTCTCGTTGCTGTTCCGCGTCTAGCCCCGTTATGACACCCGAGTTCGTTGCGACCAAGGCATCATCTACGACTACTTCAGTGCAACACCCCCAACTGAATCCGGGCGCCCTGTATAGCAAAACATTTTCAAACTGCGTTGGAACGAGAATCTCGCGATCGCCGAGAAACGGGGAGCGAGTCATGCCGTTAGTCGCGCAGCCGGAGATCAGGCCAACGACGCATAGCGTTGATCCCGCAAGGATAAATCTGCGTAGTGGATTCATTGCTTAGCCTCTAGTGTCAGCGTTGCTTGGACGGTATGAGTTCAAGCTCACCTGAAGCCAGCCCTTGAAGAGTTCGCAGTAGACGATGGCGCTCTTCGAGCTCAAGCGTGGGAAAACCCATCATCTCCGCGAAGAAGGCACCATCCAGAGCAACTAGGACGAGTGCAGCCACTTCAACACTTCTCGCGGAAATGCGCGCTCTCGCATATTGCCGCCTGTACCAAGCGCGAATGGGCTCAAGCAATGTCGGGTCTTCTGCCACAGCCGCTAACAACGCCGCACCCAATTTTTCCATTTCATTGTTGGGCATTGACGCAACCTGGCTGGATAGCCAAGGGTCCGGGTCACCGGCGAATTTCCGCTCGCGCTCTTCCTGTGAGGAGTCAAAGGCATGCACCTGGTCGTCGATCAGCGTAAGGAGCAAGTCCCGCTTTGTTTTGAAGTGATAGAGGAATGCCCCTTTGCTTAGACAGGCCCGCGCAACAACCGCGTCGATCGTCAAGCGGTTCGCCCCCTCTTGGACGACCACATCACGTGCGGCCTGAAGGATGCGTTCACGTGTTTGTTTCGCTCGAGCTGAAGACGGAGCAACAGCATCATCACTAGGCTCAGCATTTTTTTTGTCGGCCAAAATCGTGCTCCCATAATTAGAATTAGTACCGTCTGGACGGTATGTTATCAGGTCGCACTGGCGGCTGTCCAAGTCTTACCTTTGCAGTAGCAAGGGTTGACGGTTGCAGATGCTCTGACACTGGGCGTCGACAACAGCCCGGACCATGAGCTGCGGCACGTTGTTGGATGTCCTTGGAGCTATCCCCTGGGGATGGACCAGGGTGAGGGGGCTCATCGCAAAGCTGGGAAGCACCAGGTTCGGTTTGTTGACAGACGGCCTTCTCTGCCCACGCGAAGCTGTCGACTCGTTTCCCCAATAGCGAGTCCACACCATGGCAACCAACGAACCTTTGCAGTTGAATCTAGGGGCACTTCGCAGCGCAATGTCATTGACGCTGCACACCCACCACGCCTCTCGCATCTGGCATGGGCGTGCCGCAGGTGAAGGCCGAGCGGCGATAGTTGGCCTCAACGGCTACGTCTCGGTCATGAACAAGATGAAACGCGGCGCCGAGCAGGATGACCCTTACTCAGACTGGTGGATGCTGCGCATTGAAGAGAAGCTCGATCAGACGAAGGAGACCCTGCAGACATTGCGCGAGCAGGTTGATCAGGCCCTGGCCGGTGTGCCAACAGCACTGACACTCGGCGAGAACCTCAATGTGCAGCCCGTCAAGCTTCCACTGTTCGTCAATGCCCAATTGGGCTTTGCCGCGGTCTATCTGCTGGCTGACTACGACGACATCGCCCGCAAACTGATCCTGGCCCATCACACCGCGCTGATTGATCGCAGCACGCTCGAGCGCTGGCTGAATGACGGCGCACATGCCTTGCGCAGCCTCTTCTCGCTGGCGCAGCAGTTCCGGTACTCAGGCACGACGCGCGATGACTTTGCCGCGAAGAATGCTGCAGCGCGCGCGGCAATGGAAAAACTAGGCGAGCTGCCGCAGGACGTGCTGGAAGGCACACGCCGTTCGCGCTTTGCGCCGCCGATTTCGCGCCGTGGTCTGCAGCAGCGCGAGGCTTCCCAGCCCACGGAGCCAGCTGCAGTCGAGAGCGCCGGCACGGCGCTAGTGCCGCCCGCGTCCGGCACAGATGCAGAGGACGAACCAGCATGACGGATCCTGGCCTGGGGCAATACGCCCACTTTCGTCCACTAGAACAGGCGGACTTCATCAAGCTGGAACAGGCAGCCTATCTAAAAGGCCTTTTAAGACCTTTTAAAGGTAAGGGGACTCTTGAGGACTGGGCCATCCGTTGTCACGAGCAAAGGGACCAGCTTATCGCCCTGGCGCAACGCCGCGTGCTGCGGCAAGCAGCAGGGCATCCCTTCAACCTGTTGCCCGCGGAACTGGCCCAGCAGAAAACTGGCGCAGGGACGACCTTTCTGCGCTGGCGCAGGCCGGACCGCTCGGCCATGGGCGTAGCGCTGTGGCAGGAGCTCATCGCCAGCGCCACCACCCCAGTCAGCCTGCTCGCAGACTTGTATGCCCTGGAACAGCAGCGCATCGTGCTGAACATGCAGATCAGCCTGTTGCACACGCTGGGCCGCCAGGCACAGGAGTGCGCCAGCAAGATGACTCAGGCCGAACTCGCGTACATGCGCCGAGTGCAGGGCACAACTACCACCGCACGGTCAGCAAATATGCTGCTCCCATGACCGCCAATCGCGCCCCTCTCGCATTGGCCATAGGCCAGGCGGGCACTTCACCCACCAAGGAGATTTCGACATGAGCACCCACTTCTACGGCGAAGGCAACATCGGGTCCACCCCTGACTTCCGCGAGTTCGCCAACGGAAACGACGAGCCTAACCGTCTTCTGCGGCTGAACGTCTATTTCGACAACCCGGTGCCGAAGAAGGACGGAACCTTTGAGGACCGCGGTGGGTTCTGGGCGCCGGTGGAAATCTGGCACCGCGATACCGGCCACTGGAAGGATCTGTATCAGAAAGGCATGCGTGTCATGGTCGAGGGACGTACGGTCAAGGACGAATGGGAGGATGCCGATGAAAACGAGCGCACCACGTTCAAGATCGAGGCCCGGCGCGTCGGCATTCTTCCGTTCCGTATCGAGTCGGTAAAGCTAAGCGCCAGGCCCGCGAACGAGCAGGACAACGAAGCCAAATGATCCATCGGAGCGGTGCAGTGCGTCCTAGTCCCGCACCTCGCCCCCCAGGGCAATGCCATCCCCTGGGGATTACTCCACTAACGTCTACTGAGGATTTTCTGGCGGGCCAGCAGAAGCTCCTGCGAACGCCGCAGAGCTTTCGGCCATGGATCAGAGCTTCAAGGCGATCTCGCCACTCGATAGGACTCATCTTCACCGGCATACTGATGGAATTTCATTCAGGAGATTTCATCCGTGATCAGCCATAGAACCCGCTATTCGCTTGCCCAGTTTCTCTCGATCCAAGAAGCCTCTGTCTCCATCGCGCTGTTCAGCAAGTACGGCGTTGAGCATCTCGCGCTGTATCCAGCCCAGTTGCTGCCTAGCATCGTTAATACCGTCCGTGACCAGGATGATCGAACCCTGCTCAAGGTACTACAGGAGATTGTTGCAACGCCTGGAAACCTTCGCGCTAAGGTGTCCCCGAAGACGCTTTTCGAGGAGCGCATGCATGATCTGACACAGTGTCTGCTGATAGACGGCTATATTGCGCAGGATAAGAAGTTGCTGCAGACGGACCCGTCCATCGCCGACGCGGCACCTGTCGAAGACGATCTGATCACCGCATTGCGTGGCTTTGGATCGCCACAACGGGACGCGATCATCGACAAGATAAACGACTCGGCCGAAGCATTCCGGGCCGCGCCGCCTGACTACAACGCAGCGCTGACCAATGCACGCGTCGCGCTCGAAGCGCTCTCGGTGGATGTCGCAGCAGAAGTTGTCCACCAGCAGCAGATAAACGCCTCCTACAACCCCGCCAAATGGGGCGAGGTCATTGGCTTCTTGCGAAGCAGCGGAGAGATCACGCTCGAAGAGGAAAAAGGCTTGGCTGGCGTCTTTGGTTTCCTCAGCCCTGGCGCTCACCGGCCGGTCGGTATTCCCGAAAACCAGATGGCCCGTTTGGGGCGATCGTTCGCACTCAATATGTGCTGGTTCTTGCTGCAGAATCGAATTGCTCGCCGCAGCAGCTGATCTCGCGTCACGGCGACTCCGTCGCCGTGTAGTTAGAGAGCGATTTCACGCACCAAGCCGCAGACACAACGCGATCGCCCGGCATCCGCGTTGTTTGCTGCCTCACCCTCAAGCTCGCGACATGCTTGCGCCCATGAACAACATCGTGCGGGTGAGGCAACATGCGGCTATTTCTCTGCGAGAAGCCCTCTCAGGGTAAGGACATCGGGCGAATCCTGGGCGCCACACAGCGTGGCAACGGCTGCTTGAGCGGCCCCGGCGTCACCGTCACCTGGTGCATCGGTCATCTTGTGGAAGCCGCTCCACCCGAGTCCTACGGGGAGCAGTACAAACGATGGTCGATAGAGCAACTGCCCATCATTCCAGAGCGTTGGCGCGTCGAAGTCAAACCCAAGACGGCGACGCAGTTCAAGGCAGTCAAGCAACTGCTTGCACAGGCTACGGAGCTGGTCATTGCAACAGACGCGGATCGTGAAGGCGAATTGATCGCCCGCGAAATCATCGAACTGTGCGGCTACCAAGGCCCCATCCAGCGACTGTGGCTATCGGCGCTCAACGACGCATCCATCCGCAAGGCACTGACCTCCCTCAGAACATCGGCAGACACGCTACCGATGTACTTCTCAGCGTTGGCGCGCTCTCGTGCAGACTGGCTGATCGGCATGAACCTCAGTCGACTGTTCACCGTCCTGGGCCGGCAAGCCGGATACGAGGGTGTGCTTTCCGTGGGGCGCGTGCAGACGCCCACGTTGAAACTGGTCGTGGACCGTGATCGTGAGATCGCACGCTTCGTCTCTGTGCCCTACTGGGTTGTCGAGGTAGCGCTGAACGCTGGGTCGGCCACCTTCACGGCCAACTGGCAGGCACCGCCCGCTGTCTGTGATCCGAACGGTCGCTGCCTTCAAGAGGCTGTCGCCCGGCAGGCACTGGAGCGCATCCGTGCAGCGGGTTTGGCCAAGGTTGGCTCAGTGGAAACCGAGCGCGTCAGGGAGGCCCCGCCGCTGCCGTTTGACCTGGGCACTTTGCAGGAGGTCTGTTCTCGTCAGTTCGGCCTCGACGTGCAGGAAACGCTGGATATCGCGCAATCGCTCTATGAGACGCATAAGGCCACTACCTATCCCCGCTCGGATTCAGGCTACCTGCCCGAATCCATGCTGGCTGAAGTGCCTGCCGTGCTGAGCGCCTTGGTTGCGACCGATCCGACGCTCGGCGCGATCGTCGCCAAGCTCGATCCTGCCCAGGTGTCCCGCGCCTGGAGCGACAGCAAGGTCACCGCTCACCACGGCATCATTCCCACCATGGAGCCAGCCAAGCTGTCTGCCATGTCCGAGAAAGAGCAAGCCGTCTATGGCCTGATTCGCGCCCACTACCTTGCCCAGTTCATGCCACACCACGAATATGACCGCACTGTCGCGCTGTTGTCATCGGCCGGAGAATCGTTGCAGGCCACGGGCAAGCAGGTCGTCGCGCTGGGCTGGCGCCTCGCGTTGATCAACTGCGGCCCGGACGCCACGGACGACGAGCCGGCCCAGCGGGCTCAAATCCTGCCAGCGCTCTCGAACGGCATGCAGTGCCGGGTCGCGCAGGCGGAGATCAAGGCCATGAAGACCACGCCGCCCAAGCCCTTCACACAGGGCGAGTTGGTCAAGGCGATGAAGGGCGTGGCCAAGCTGGTCTCGGATCCGAGGTTGAAGCAGAAACTCAAGGACACCGTGGGTATCGGCACCGAAGCCACCCGTGCCAACATCATCGGAGGCCTGCTCGGACGTGGATACCTCCTGAAGAAGGGCCGTGCCATCCGTGCATCGGATGCGGCCTTCACTCTGATTGAGACGGTACCGGCCGCCATCGCGGACCCAGGAACCACGGCAATCTGGGAACAGGCTCTTGACATGATCGAGTCGGGGCAACTGACCCTCGATACCTTCATTGAGAAGCAGTCGTCCTGGATCGCCCAGCTGATCCAGCAGTATCGCGGCACCAGTCTGGCCATCAAGGTACCGCAGGGGCCGGCGTGTCCCGAGTGCGGCACCTCCACCCGCCAACGTACCGGCAAAAGTGGACCATTCTGGTCCTGCAGCCGGTATCCGGATTGCAAGGGCACGCTGCCCGTCGAAACGGGCAATCGCGCTCGTGGTGCAAGTCGCAAGCGTGGCGGCAAGCCGAAAGCTTGAATCCCACCACCATGTCGGCCCGCAGCCGGCGACATGGCAGTCCGTCCCGCAGCCCAGCGGGACAACCAGCGCGCGACTCCTTCTGCAACGGTGTGCGCGCCCCAGCGGGCCCTGCGGTCCATGGGGCGAGAAGGCTACTTTTACTTGAATCGCGTTCCCGCGCATTCTCCTGATCGGCTTCTCTTCCATCCGCAGAGAGGGGTCTCCTGGTCGCTTGCCGGCATGCGTTGCAGCGAGCTACCAGGAGATCCCTCCGGGTCGATGGTATTCAGCGCCGGAGCCCGCCGGCGAATCAACGGGCGCCTTTTGTGCGCGGATGTGCGCCAGGCAATACCGACCCCAGCCACGATATGGGTCGGATGTGAACGCTGAGACAGCGGACGGTTATACCGACGACCGAACCCTGTGCAGCCCATGGGTGGTGACCTTGTCCTGAGTCGGAGGCCAGATGGCCTCCGGCACCTCCTCATGCCGAACCCAGGCGTGTAGCGCACCCAATCAATCGCACACCATCGCGGAACGTCTCAGTTCCCATTTCCCGACGACAGGACCAGCCCCGACCAAGATCCTTGGCATTGGCTCGCTGATTCATCAGCAACCCGCCAGCAGCCAAGGTCGCCCCAGGCTGCGCCACGCCCTAGGCGTGTCGACCATCCCCGTCCGCATCGCATCGTGCCGCGGATGCCCGCCCGCCAGGGCGGTGATGCATCGCAATCCGTCGGGTCCTCCCATCCATTTCAAGCTCAAGCCAACCACCTCCGTGTGTACGCGGTGCTTCCGTTCGCCTTCCGGCATTCCACCCTCCACGCGTCCAAGGGCGCTGAACCTTCTAAGGAGTTTCCTATGACCACCATCCGTCTTCAGACGAACCAGAACCGTCTCATCGCCAACCTGCGCCATGCGTTCAACCAGAGCTCGATGCTCGGAGAGCTGCTGCAGAACGCCAGGCGAGCTCAAGCGAGCGCCATCCACTTCACCGTGGACGACAGCAGTCTCACCATCCGCGACAACGGCAGCGGCATCGCCAACCTGCAGACCCTCATCCACATTGCCGAGTCCGGCTGGGACGAGAAAACCCAGACGTGCGAGAACGCTTTCGGCATGGGCGTGTTGTCCACGTTGTACTTCGCCGAGCGCCTGACCGTCCGGTCTGGTGGGAAGGCATTCAGTGCGGCGACCGTGGACATCATCCGGGGCGAGCCGATTCAGGTGATCCCCTGGGATCTGGTTGAGGGCACGGAAATCCGATTGGATGGCATCCAGCCGACACAGCCCGGGGAGACCCTGTCTGTTTGGGCTGAACGCCTTCTGCGCACACTGTGCGAAGCCTTTCCAGTTCCCATCTGGCTCAATGGCCACGCTGTGCTTCGGCCCCTGGCGGACCCCGCGCTGCAATGGCGTGAGACGCCCATGGGCCAGATCCTGCTGGACCTGTCTGCTTCACGCACGCAGTGGCGATGCTTCCTCCAGGGGCTTCCGATCGGCCGATCACCGTCAACCTGCAGGCACCACGTCGTCCAGTTGCCAAACAACACGCTCGCCAGGCTTCCCGATCGCCAGCATCTGTTGAATGAAGCGGAAGACCACAAGCGCATCCAAGTCGCGATCGACAGCGCCTTTCGCCAAGCATTGATCGAGACCAAGGAGCGCCTCTCGACCAGCGACTTCATCGTGCACTACGCGCGCATCTGCATGGACTCATCCAACGCCGACTTGCTCAACGACGTTCCCTTCGTTCCACGAGCCTGGTTCCGATCCTGGGCCCTTGAACCGTCCGGATTCCGCCGTTACTGGGATCGCCACTTGGCCGAGGGCATCGTGGCTCGGGAGGTACTGGAAGAAACTGGCGCTTGGCGGATCGAATCGGATGGCGATGACGCGCCCACGGCTGAGGTGTACCTGGAGGCTCGCAAAGCGTTCTTGCTCGATGAAAGCGGGATCGATGCCGGGCACTGGTTACTGGGGCTTGTAAGGCCCATCACGCCGGAGGAAGTCCAGGTCCGCCCAGGTGCCATCCTGCATCATGACGCCAGCCTGTGTCTGGCCGACTACGAGGTCGAATTGACCTTGGCCGACGGCCTGAACGTCTGCATCGAAGGCGAGCCGGACGTTGCGGTCGGCGCCATTCGCAAAGGCGTGACGTTGTTCCTCACTGCCGATGCAGGCGGTGCGACTGCGCTGGTCTCCGACTACATCTTCGATGATCGCTATGACGAGGATCGCGAGGACGAAGACGGCAGGACCATCGACACCTTCATCGCAGTAGGGTGTTCGCAGTCTCCGGCCGGTGTTGTGCAGGCCCTGCTGCCCGTCACCTTGCGGTATGCAATGCAACCAAGGTTGGCAGGTGCCGTTGTTCATCTGACCTTCGATGCTGAAGGAAGACTGGCAGCAGTCACCGCCTGACACTGCCGTCCACCAACCACTGCGCCCCCGGGATTTCCGGGGGCTTTTTTTTGCGACAAGAGGCACACCTAGCATCGGGATGGCATGAATCCGGTCCAACCTGGGTTCCCATTTCTCCCAGACGCCAAATGCTGCATGGGCAAAGCTGCCCGCATGTGTCGCTGACGTTGTCAGCACCATGCCAGCAGCAAGGATCCTCCGGCTGCGCAGGGAATCCCCGCCCTGAGATCCACCAGTCCGCCATCGCATCGGTTCCGCGGACGAACGCCATCCAGGCGTCGATGCAACTTTCTTTCTTCACCCCTCGCGGGAACTGCCATCCCGACAGGGACAAGGCCGTCTCGCCGTCACCTAGGAGCCGTCCATGTCTCACCGTGCCTCTTTTGGTCATCTGGCCTTGGTCTATGTCGGCAAGTTCCTGCCGCTTGAAGTCATGCAAAGCGCGGCGGGCCACTACATCGGCACACGCGATAGCGAGGGCCCTGTGTCTCGCGAATCGATCGAGTACTTCCGAAGCGCGGCCACCGCTCAGCGCGCCCTCGAAAGAGGCGGCTGGACCCAGTTGCCCAACCCCTGATCCATCAGCTAGGAGAGAATCCATGAACCAGCTTCTGCCCCCGGAAGTCGTCGAGCAGATCGTGCGGGAAGAGCGGCATTTCGCATGCGCTCCAGACGCATTCTTTCAAGCCTGGAAACGCGGCGCCGAAATTGCGGGGCCCGAGTGGTTTGGCAACGGCACCTGCGAAGGCCTGCAGCACGCCACCAGCAAATGGGACCTTCGGCCCAACATGCTGATGCTCAACGAAGCCCTCGGCGTTCTGAGCAGCGGCCAACGCATGTTCCTGTCCGCAATGGTCAGCTTCTACAACGCCCCTGAGGGCGCTGCCATGCTGCGTCGTTGTGGATTTGAAGGGCTTGCCGATCTCGGCGGCCTGGATCTGGAGCGCCGTCAGGTCATCGCCGACCTGGTGTTGAACTACAGCGGCTGGTAAGTCACCAAAGCCGACCTCCGCATCCATTTTCCACACCCAAGAGGGACATCCGTCCTTTCGGGGCGGTGTCCCTCCCTTTTCTACAGGAGCCACACCATGTCCCGAACCCCCTCCTTTGCGATAGTCCTCGAAGGTGGCCTGGTCCAAGCCATCGTCGTACAAGACTGGCCACGCCACCTACCGCTGCCGCCATTTGTTGTCGTGGACTACGACACCGAGGGCGCCGACGATGACGAGATCACGCGGTTTGACATCGGCCAGAGCACGGCCGAAGCCATCTGTCGCAGCGACACGCCAACAGTATTCGAATCTCTTCCAGACGCCCTGTCTCCTCAGAGCATCCTGACGGCACTGGGCGAGTCAATCGCCGAAAAAATGCCCGAGCCTCTAGCCCTCGCCCGCTCGGTACGTGAGGAGATCGTCGACCTGGATGCTCGCCTGAATGCCGCCGAACAGTCACCGACGGGCGACGACTACAACCAACTCTACGTCATTGCCAACTGCGGCCTCATCGAGGTGCAGAAGGCACTGGGCGACACCACCGACTTCGGCGACTGATTCGCCTTCTACCTCTTGGCCCGATGCGACGAGCATCAGGTCCGTCCCCGCGGATGCCACGTCCGCAAGGGGCTGGCTCCGCTCCAACCTCAAGGAGCCAATCATGGCCAACAATTACTACGACGCCACCGGCGTTCTCGTCCTCAACCAGGTGACCCCCGTCATCTCCGCGCTGTTCGGCGGCTTCAAGCTCGACGCTTCCTTCCCCAGCGAGGGACAAGCCTACATCGCGCTCGTTGCCGAGGACCACAACCCGAGTTGGGAAGACCTCTGCGAAGGACTGTCGGAGCTGGCCACCTCGCTCGACCTGCCGCTACCCGATGATCCGCTGGCAGTGGAACCGCTGCTGGAGACCCTGTCTCGACATTTCGGAACCGACCAGGACGAAGCGCTGGCGCATCTCATCGAGCACCATCAGTTTGAGGACGCCGCAGACCTTGATGCGCTGTTCCTGATCGCCACGCGATTCGATGACGGCCACGGCCTTCAGGAAATCCGCTTCGAGGGCTGCTGGCACTGCAGCAAGCCGCGCCTCTTCAACTTCGGAGGCGATGCGCAGTTCTTTAGCCGAGAGTTCGAAGCGTACTGCGCTTCCGGACAGGCGCTGCAGTTTGGCGATTCGGTTCGCCAAGCACTACTCAAACAAGACCTGGAAGCGGTCGCCAACCACTTCACGCGCGAGGTCCACCGCTTGCTTGCAGGCATTCAGGACGCATCGGTGCGAGCTCAGACGCAAAAGCGGATGTCCGCACTGCTGCACTGAAATCGGCGCCATTCGGCGCTGGGTATCCACCTCACACACCGCCTGAGCGCGGTGAATTTCCTTCCCTCGGGGCCAAGCCCCGGTGGGGGTTGGCTCCATTTCAACCCTCACCGGAGAATGGCACCATGATCCAGAAGATCAATCCCTTTGCTCGCGGCTACTACGGCTTCGAGATTCGACGCGTAGCGGTGATCAGCTATGACGATCGCCATCCGCAAATTTTCGTTCCGCTGCACCCCTCTCAGCGCCACCTGCCTGATAACCAGGTGGCCTTGCATGCCGGCATATTCAACGAGGAGTATGCGCTGGTCACTGACGACCAGGTGGTAGCCGAAGAATTGGATGCCACCTGCGGTGGCAGCGGAACCATCCTGGCGGTTTTTCATAGCATCTACGGCAAGAATGTCGAAGGATCGCTCATCCATATTGGCGACAGCCAGACCCGGGAATCTGCGCAGGAGGTTGTGCGTACGCTTGCATTCGAGACCGGCTTTTACAGCCGGTGCTGGGAAATCAGCACTGTGCACATTACCGAGGATGCGGGTCGATTCCTTTTCGAACTCGCCGACATCGCAACACCGACGGCGCTTCTCTTCGTCGCATTTCGCATTCCTTACAGCCCGGCCATCGGCATCAAGCTGATCGCCACCCCCTGGACGGATACGAATCTGCAACAGGTCGAAGGCCTCACCGCTACCGAACTGCGTGCGGAACACCGCGCAAAGGGTGTGCCAGAGGAACTGGCCGACCTGTTGCACCTAGCTGGCCAGGCTGACGTGCGCATGTTGATCCTCGATGCGGACGCTTCCATTCTGGAAGGACTGTCGGTCATCGAGGAACGAGCATAGACCCTTACCACCGCGTCAACCACCAACCCACTCCGAGCCCCTCCAACGAGGGGCCCTTTTTTTATTGGCCAAATTTGAACCGATCACTCTTCTGGGTCACCGTCAGACGCCACGCTCCCTGTAGTAGCCCGCGCGCTGGCCATCGACCTCCCGGTAGCGAAGCTCGATCGAGCGTGCAAATAGTCACTTAGCCTCTTCCGTGTTTGCAGCAATAGACTTAATCGCAACCGCCTGGATCCGGCCTTTGCCTCCTTTTTTTACTGAATACATCATTTCGTCCGCACTTCGCAGCAAGTCTTGCGGAGCAGAGTCCCCGGATCCAACAACTATTCCAATACTTGCGTCGATTTGCACGTACTTACCAGGCGCAATCTCAATGCTCTCGCGAATCTGCTCAAGGCAGCGCTGTATTACTACCGTTGCTCCGGCAGTGCCTTCGACAGAGTTCAGCAGGACAGCAAACTCGTCTCCTCCAAGCCGTGCGACTACATCGTTACCGCGGATGGCTTCCGTCAATCGCTTAGCCGTCTGACACAGTACGGTATCACCGGCATCATGGCCGTAGACATCATTGATTTTCTTGAACCCATCAAGATCCATGTAGCAAACTGCAATAAATTTTTTGTTGCGGCGGGCATTGGACAAAGCGCCCTCAAGGCGTAAATCAAACGATCTCCGATTTGCAATTCCGGTAAGTGCGTCGCTTAATGCCAAATCCTGGGCATTCTTTTCACTGCGCTTTATGGAGTCAATGTCTACCATCATCCACAAGCTTTCTTTTTCAGACACTGCTGCACCACTTAGATCAATCCAAATAGCGTCACCATTCTGTCGCTGCATTTGCAGCTGCACTGAATATCGACCATCATTGCGGAGCGCTGTGTACCCAGCAATTCCAATACGCTGATGATCCTCATCGTTCAAGTACAGATGCCGTGATGGCTGCCCATCCAGCTGCCCGTTTTCATACCCAAATATGCGCGACGTCGCCATATTCGCCCAGACTATTTTCCTCTCGCGCACCCTCATCATTCCAACGAGATTATTCTCAAGCATCAGGCTCTGTTCTTGAACAACGCCAATAGCCTCAAGCCGAGCTTTTCTCTCTGCTCGCTGCGTACGGAAAAGATAGTAGGAGTAGGCTGCAGTAATTCCTAGAACCATAAGGACAAGAAGAGCCTGACGAAGAGCCTCAGCCCTCCAGTTTTTAAGAAATTCATCCGTAGCCAAACCCGTAAGAGCGATAAGCGGATAGCCCTCGATTCGAGAATACGCAGTGATTCGCTCGATATGATCAAGCGGCGTTGGCGTGATATACCAGCCCCTTTCATCTCCCTTGCTCAATTGATCCAAAAGCTCGTCTGAAACGATTTTTTCACCAACCCCTTTTTTTGACCAGGGATCAGACCTAGAAAATCTAGCAACTAGATTTAGAGAGTTTGTTCGTAAAGCGATCGCACCAGCATCCCCCATATCCAGACGGGAAAATCTCGTCATCAGTGCATCCGACCTGACCTCAGCATAAATGATGCCGTAGAAGTTTCCATTTTTAGTTCGGAGCCCGCGAGCCAAAACAATGCACCACTCATTCGAGTCATCACACAAAACCGGCTCTGAAAAAACCATCTTCTCCACATGCGCAGCTGATAGAAAGTGTGAGGATTTAGAGACATCCACTGCCTTTCCGTTCACCTCGATCCCCACTGTTACCGAAGCGTCGGCAAACCTGAGATTAGATACTTGCGGCAGCAACATCCCTTGCTCCGCCAGTTCTTTCGTCACAATCCTATTACGCTCTTCCTCTGAGTGGACATCACTCACTCTCAAAGCAATGGTCGATAAAGAGTTCTCGATCAAGTGCATTTGCGCACCAATCTCAATACTCAAACTGTTCGCAAGATTCGCCGCGGCCTGTTGCGCCTCGTATATATCCGCATCGCGGCTGTTTTTTAGGCTCAGCGAGACCCCAAAAATGAGAATGGAGGCAACAGCCACATTAGAGAAAACCAACAAAGAAGCAAGGCGCAGCATTCATAATCCTCTTTCGACAGCCTTTTGAAACCCCGTGATTACTGGAACATTCCCCAGATGGCCATCATATTTATGATATGTCAGGCACAACCTGCAGAAAATGCCGGCGAGCCCTCTGATGATCCGATATGCATGCCGAGGCCGGGGCTCCACCACTAGAGACCATTCTCCCCATGCACCTCGAAGGTGCTGCCAACAATGCGAAGACATGAGATTCGGTTTTCGAGTGACGTTGGAGGTGTCTGGGTTCACGCTGCGTATATGTTCGTCGGCGTAGCCGGCAGCATCCCAGGCGGTCAAGGCCATCAAGACCGCGGCACGCCATCGGTGTGCTGGCTGCATCAATCCTCGGAACGTTCGCCGCTCTACATTCAATCCACCCCAAGGGACAATCCATCCCTTGCGGTTGGGGAGTCCCGTTTTTTTTCAGGAGACTCCACCATGGATCACCAAGCCATTCGCCAGCAGCTTCCCTCGCTGGTCGCCGGCCACCTGCCACGCACAGCGCGTAGCTTTCAGTTCAACATCTTCGACGGCCAGCCCAAGGAATCCGCCCTGGGCTTTCGCATCGACCCCAAGCCCTTCGAAGGCAAGGTCGTTGCGACCACCGATGAAGCCATCGTCGTCAAGATCGGCCGCACACAGTTCGCCGTGCTGGACCGCGAACTGGTCACGAACATCCCGGTCGAAGGGGCCAAGGTCGCTGTCCAACCCTACGCACGCCGTCGCTTCGATGGCTTGCGCGCGGACACCCCGGAAGAAGTCGTGGAACACTCCTCGGACGGTACGCCATACAAGGTCACCCGCCTGATCCTCGGCTCGGCACCTGCACATTTGCCGATCGCTAAGCCGGAGTGCCTTGAACTTCAGCAGCTCATCGAGCAATTGGAGTCGATGCCCGCACCAGACAGGCATCGCACCATCAGCCACATGTTGGTCGATGCCCACGCCAGCGACTTCGCACTGGTCGACCCGTCACCGAAGGACATCATCCGCACTCCGCCGACGATCAGTTTCAACGTGACTACCGGCAAGTTCGTCGGGCGCGTGAGCGTGCTGTATCTGCGCGGCGACGACGTCTATGCCATCGAAATGCACCGCGATGGCGTATGCGTCGAGCGGCGCGACGAAGTGTACTTCGACATGCTAGGCGACACCTTGGCACATCTGATCGACGATGGCTCCTGGCGCCGCATCCAAGTTCAGTCCATCTCCGGTCGCAAGGCCACCTCCCACTAACTACCCGACCGCGACCGAGCCACCCACCCTGGTGGTGGCTCGTGCTCGCCCCTCATCCAATCCCGTGAAGGAATTTCTCATGACTCTGCTCTTCAAAGGCAGCGCGCTTCGACCCGTCCTGGCCGAAGCCATTACCAACCAATGCCGCGTCATCCTGGTCAAGGATCATGGCGTGTACTGGCTCGCCGAACACGGTGAGCGCAGGCCCGACAAGCGCCAGAAGCTGATTGCCTATGCAGTTGGCTGCGACCCGGATGTCGATCCGTTCGATGACTGGTGGGAACTGGCGCGCATCGAGCTGGGCGGCGACGACTTCGGCGAGTTCTTCGACCCGAACGAAGTCGTGCTCACACGCATCCTGAACAGCACCGATGACCTGATGCTGTCGGCCACGCCCACGCACCTGTCGCTGCAGGCCGTGGCACCTACCGCACCAGAACACTGACCCTGCATCCCAAGAGCCTTCGCCAGTCGAAGGCTCTCTTTCTTGGGCCTGCGCAAAACGGGCTCGGGGCATTTCCTATTGGTCGTGGCGGCCCGGCGCGCATGGTGTGACGCTGCGTCCATGCTTGCTGACGTTGTCAGCGACATGCCAGGCAACCATCGGTCTTCGAGGTTGCGGCGCAGCACCCGCTGCGTGACCACACCAGTTCGCACCGCATCCATGCGCGAACGGCCACCGGCTCGCCGGTGGTGGATGCATTTGCCGTTCTCAACCCATCGCGGGGTTACGCACCTCTCCCCGCATCGTGGGGTTGGTGTGTCTCCGCTCTTTTCCTATGGAGATTCACCATGAGCACCACGTCCAACGAGAAATCCTATTTCGACCTTCACACCTCCGGCATCGGCTACCTGCAGCGTGCCCGTGAGGTTCCCGTCAAGGGAGGTCGCCGCGCACAGCCGTTCCTGGCTTGCACGATCGCCGCCCTGGTTGGTTCCGCCAAGGAGCCGTCCATCCGCTACTTCGACGTCAAGGTGTCCGGCACCGAGGCCAAGAAGCTGGTTCAGTCGTACGTCGGCATCGATGATCCCAAGCAGCGTCCGCTGGTCCGTTTCCGGCTCGGCGACCTCTGGGGCGATGCGTTCATCCGCCCCAGCGGTGAACGTCAGGGTGAAGTGGCAGCGAGCCTCAAGGGGCGCCTGCTGAAAGCCGAGGTGATCGATCGCGCCGAACTGGCTAAGATCGAGCAGCACGAGCTCATCACCCGAGGCATCGGCTACCTGAGCCGTCCGAAGGAGGTCACTCCCAAGGACCGCGATCCGTTCCTGTCGTGCACCATCGGCGCACTGACCGGTCCGGTCGATGAGCCGGAGTATCGCTACTTCGACACCATCGTCGCTACCACCGACGCCCAGCACCTGGTGCGTCGCTGCGTTCAGGCCATCGAGGCTGAACGCAAGGTCCTGATCGCCTTCCGGCTGAACGACATGCGGGCTGACCCGTACGTGCGCACCAAGGGCGAACGAGCCGGCGAACCGGGCGTGAGCCTGGAGTCCACGCTGATCCACATCGGTCTGATCAAGGTCGATGGCCAGCAGGTCTATCCGGCTCCTGCGGACAAAACCGAAGCACCTGCAACCCCGGACGCACAAGCGCCCAAGGCCAAGAGCACTGCCGAAATCGGCGACGCCGCCAAGCCCACCGAGCCCGCCCCGCGCGAGCACGAAGCTGAAGCGGTCGAGCACGAACCGGCAATGGCCGCTTCGTTCTGACCCACGTCAGGCTCCACTCCGGGGCCTGATCGTTTCTCCCACCTGATCCGTGCCCTCCCCTCGGGGAGGTGCACGCGTTCGCGCTTTTTCATCCCTAGCGTCAAGCCAGGCCATCCGGCCCAGGCAGATGCACGTCTTATCTCAGGAGAATTGCCATGTCTCTCGCAACCCGCTTTGCCCATCGTTCCCCGGTGCTGCGCGCGGATCGTCCCTTGTCGGACGACCAGATCCGTGCTGTTGCCCCTTCCATCTTCGCTGACGCTCCCCACGGAAGCCGATCCGAGCGGTATGCCTACATACCGACCGCGACCGTGCTGACCAAGCTGCGTCAGGAGGGCTTCGAGCCCTTCATGGTGTGCCAGACCCGTGTCCGCAACGAAGACCGGCGCGAGTTCACCAAGCACATGATCCGCATGCGCCATGCGAGCCAGATCAACGGCTCGGAAGCCAACGAGATCATCTTGCTCAATAGCCATGACGGCACCAGCAGCTATCAGATGCTGGCCGGCATGTTCCGCTTCGTCTGCCACAACGGCCTGGTCTGCGGTGAAACCACTGCCGACATCCGTGTCCCCCACAAGGGCGACGTGGCCGGTGAGGTGATCGAAGGCGCCTACGAGGTCCTCCAGGGCTTCGAGCAGGTGCAGGCGTCGCGAGACGCCATGCGCGTCATCACCCTGGAAACAGGGGAAGAAGAAATCCTCGCGCGCTCCGCACTGGCGCTCAAGTACGACGATCCGACCAGGCCTGCGCCTGTCACGGAGACTCAACTGCTTGCGCCCCGGCGCTTCGACGATCGACGACCGGACCTGTGGTCGGTGTTCAACCGCATCCAGGAAAACATGGTCAAGGGTGGCCTGACGGCACGCACGTCCAATGGACGCCGGCAGCGCACCCGCGAAGTGCAAGGCATCGACCAGAACCTGCGCCTGAACCGGGCGTTGTGGATGCTGGCCGATGGCATGCGCCAACTGAAGGCCTAGCGCCGCACGGATCACACCCCTCGCGGGTGCGGTCCGTTTCTTTTTCCCTTGGATCTCACGATCCCCCCAATCATCGAAGGAGCACACCATGGCGGCCAAATCAGCCCCGAAGTCCAGCGCACCCCTCATCGTCCCCGGGCAGCTCACGCTGCGCACCATCAACGGCCGCAATGGCCGGTTCAATGTCGGCCGCCTGGTCACCGCCATCGGTGAGTTCGCCGTCAAGGATGCAGAGCTGGAGCAGTACCCCGAAGGCAAGTACGACGGGGAGTTCCACATCCGCTTCATCTATCCCAAGGCCTATCCCACGGCCGGCGGAATGCGTTTCGAGATCCGCGCCAACCTGGACGGCATGACCCTCTCGGGCCTGGACCGGCTGAGCAAGGACGAGGCTCGCAGCTTCGCCACGCAAGAGGTCGATCCGCTGGACGAGGACGTGACTCAGCCATCGGCTACGCCAGCGGTCAAGCCTGCTGCCGATCCTGTGCAGGCCTCGGCCGATCCGCTGATCGATACCACGCCCTTTGGTGTGGATGCGCCATCTGCGACCGTGGCTGCCTCCGGCGGCCCCGACAGTGACGATGCCGCATTGTTCGGCCTGCTGTGGCCGCTGGGCGACTCCGTGAAACTGGATTCGACCATCGACCGCCGCACCCTGCGTGCACAGATCGCCCGGCTGGGCGAACTGGGCTACGCCCTCGACTTCAAGTCACAGCAGTGGAACCGGCCGGAACAACAGGCCGCCTGATCTGCCTCGCCGCATCCGCGGCATCTTCATCCACCCGCCGGGGCTCCGTCCCGCCAGGGAGGACTCCGGCATTTTCTTGCAGGAGAACTTCATCATGGGCTGGCTTTTCTCATCACGCACCCGGTCAGAACTGATCCGGGACCTCATCCAACCCGAAGAGCGCGAGCGCGCCAGCGTCCGCATCATCGCGCATACGCTGCGTGGCAACGTGTTGTGGTCCGTTGTCGAGATCACGGCCAAGGCCGAAGGCGTTCACCAGGAACTCGCGCCCGGCGAGTCCATGTGCTACATCCGCTGCGACCTGCTCCAACGCAGTGGCGGTCAGTGGGGGTACAAGGGCATGGACGAGTCCGTGTCACCGTACTACTTCACCTGCCCGCTGCGCTATCTCGAGATGGCCAAAGAGATCTCGCCCGATTGGCGCGAGAAGGTTCGGGCCTATCACGCTCAGCGGCGCCGGCCGGCAGCTTCGTCGCAACTGGCCGTGGCCTGAAGGAGGACGCGATGGACACTTCGCTGCAATCCCTCTCGCCCGAGCTGCTGGGCCAGGTCGAAGACCAGCTGTCCAACAACGAGGTTTCCTCAGACGAGGAACTGGTTGAGGACTTCATCCAGGCCGGCCTGACCGACGCACAGGCGCGGGAAGCCATCGGCTACCGCGACCGCTATCTCATCAACGTGTACCACCAGGACTTCACGCCGATTCGTACCCCAGAACGTGCATTGCGTTTCAACCCGCACGCCAGGGACTTCGAGCCGGAGTAGTCCGCATTCCTTCATTCCTTCCGGGGCATCACTGCCCCTGCGGGCGGTGCTGCCCCTCATTTCATCGAGGACACCACCATGCCTGAACCTTTATCTCCCAACCCCCTGTACCGCATCGATGAATGCAGCGACCTCATGGCCGATGCATGCGTTTGCAGCGATCAGGGCGATCTGATCTTTCTCTCAATCTGGGCGCGGGATACCGCGATCCAGCAGTTTCTGGCCCGGCTGACGCTGGGCCGCGACGAAGATGGGCTGGAGCAATTCCACCTCATCACCGATCAAGGGGGCTCCATCCCCGTGTTCGTCGGATCGGTCGACCGCTTGGAAAAGCGCCTGACACGCTCCTATCGCCGCACGCTGTTCGGCTCGATGGTCAATCTATGGCTGTTCGACCGGCGCTGCACCCGTCCGGACAAAGCCACGGCCAGCGCGCTCACGCTGCTGCCGCGTGCCTCGGCCGATCCCACCTTGCGCCTGTGGCACCTGGTCAAGGACACATGTCCACTGCCGCTGCTGGACCACTGGCAAGCGCCGGTACTGGCGCTGCTGCGCGAGCGCGACATGCTCCAAACCCTGACGGTGGCCCTTGGTCCGCTGCAGGGCTTCCGGATCGGGCTCGATGTCCCGGTTCTCACCGATGCCCTGGGCGAACTGATCCGCCGCGGCGTCCTGACCGCCTACCCGGTACCGGCTCACGCCGAGCTGCCAATGGAAGCGATGGCTTGATCCGCCCGTCACGGATGTGCGCTCTGCGCGCGCATCCGACCTTTATCCCCCCGCCAATAAGGAGACTGCCATGGCACTGATGTTCCCGCGGCTCGCCCGCAATTTCGCCAAGAACGGGTACTACCCGACCGACGAATCCACGCTCGAACGAGCGCTCAGCGCACTGGCGCCCAGCGATGGGCCGATGTGCATCCTTGATCCCTGCGCAGGTGAAGGTGTGGCCATCGCGGAAGCCGCGCATGCCCTCGGGCATGCGCAGGTCCGCGCGTACGCCGTGGAGTACGACCAGGAGCGTGCCAATCACGCGCGGCTTCTGGTCGATCACTGCATCCACGGTGACCTCATGGACACGCTGGTCTCGCGCCAGTCGTTCAGCCTGCTGTGGCTCAACCCGCCTTACGGCGACCTGTCCAAGGATGCCAATGGCAACATCGGCTACGAAGGCAAGGGCCGCGCCAGGCTGGAGAAGCTGTTCTATCAGAAGACGCTGCAGCTGCTGCAGTACGAAGGCATCCTGGTTTTCATCGTGCCGTCCTATGTGCTCGACGCCGAACTGGTCGGGTGGCTGACGCGACACTTCACCGATCTGAGCATTCACCGTGCGGTGGATACGCAGTTCAAGCAGGTGGTCGTATTTGGACGTCGGATCCGCCAGCGCGAGCTGGTCGGTGACGACACCAAGGCAGTCCGGGCCCGATTGCTACAGATCGGGCAAGGTGAAGTCGAGGCGGATGAACTTCCGTCCGAGTGGACATCGCTGCCATATGTGGTTCCCACGACCTCGGTCGAGCCGGAGCATTTCTACCGGATCAGCATGGAGCCGGCGCAGTTCGCCGAGGAAGTGAACCGGCTGCAGGGCCTTTGGCCCGCATTCGAGACACACCTTGGTGCTGCCCAGCAATCCCTGCGTGCCCCGGCACGTGCTCTGTCCCACTGGCACCTGGCACTGGCCCTTGCGGCTGGCGCCATCTCGGGTGTCGTGCAGTCCAAAAGCGGCCGCATCCTGGCCGTCAAGGGCGACACCTACAAGCGCAAGGCCACCGCCGTCGAGCACCGTGAGCGCGACGATGGCTCCATCGCAGAGACACGCATCCTCACGGACAAGTTCGTGCCGGTCATCCGCGCATGGGACCTGTCTCCCGACTCGGCCTCACTGGGGCAAGTCATCACCATCCACTGAGCACAAGGCTGTAGCGCGCTCGAAGGCGGACGCGCTGTTGTGGCCCAATGAAATCACCAAGGAGGACTATCGATGGCGTCGATCAGGATTGACACCTACATCCACCAACTGCAGTTCCCCATCGGGGCGCTGATCATCAGCAAAGGCGTCGATCGCCTGATTCGTGCCGGCACCGAAGAACCGTTCCAGTTTCTGCGGCGTCACGCCCGCGGCGATTGGGGCGATGTCCCCGCTGACCAATGGGAAGCGAACATCGCGGGAATCCAATCCGAGGCCAAGCTCGAATCGTTCTATGTTGCAACCAACGGCCAGCGCATCCGCATCTTCACCGAAGCGGATCGCAGTGCCACCCACATCGTGCTGGCTTCCGAGAACTGACTCGGTAGACCCGCACCATTCATCAACCCACTGGGGCCATGTCGCCCCGATGGGGTGCCATGGCCCCGCTCTCCCTATCCAGGAGGCCCCATGGCAACCGAAGCAGTTTCCCTCAGCGCCAGTCCCACGCGGCGTTTCAACCCCGGCCAGATGGTCGTGACCTCAGGCGTGGATGCGCTGATCCGTCAGGGTCGGCTCAATCCCACCCCGTACCTGCGCCGCCATCTCAGCGGTGACTGGGGCGATCTCGATGACAGCGACCGGCAACAGAACGACGCCGCGCTGCAATCGGGTGAAGATCGCCTGTTCTCTTCCTACCAGGTCACCACCGACCTGAAGATCTGGGTCATCACCGAGTGGGATCGCAGCGTCACCACGCTGCTGCTACCCAGCGAGTACTGATCCAACCACGGCGGCCATAGGTCGCAACTTCGCTTTCATCCCCCTGGGGCATTCATCAGCCCTCAGGGACGGTGCGTGCCCCTTTTATTTGGAGCATCACCATGACCATGCAACTCGAAGCGGCGCCCGCCGCAGACACCTCGCCCACGACCGACGACCTTTTCGATCCCGCATCCAGCGAGCTCTCCCTGAGCCTGCAAGACTTCGTCGCCGAGTTCGGCGACGAATTGCTGGACTCGCTCAACCGGGCCAATCCACCCGTCTACAGCGGTACGCCGCACGCCCACCGTCAGCTCGTGCTAGCCGGTCTCAAGCGCAAGCTGTTCCCAGCCCAGGCCGAAGTCGTCCATGCCGCCGCCGAGCTGCTCGCCAACCATGGCGAGCGGGCGGCGATCGTCAATGGCGAAATGGGTACGGGCAAAACCACCGTCGGCATCGCGCTGGCGGCCGTTCTCCACGCCGAAGGCTATCGCCGCACCCTCGTCCTCAGTCCGCCACACCTGGTCTACAAGTGGAGGCGGGAGATTCTGGAAACTGTCGCAGGCGCAAAGGTCTGGGTGCTCAACGGCCCTGACACGCTGCTCAAGCTCATCAAGCTGCGCGAGCAGTTGGGTGTGCCGGCCGCTGGCCAGGAGTTCTTCATCATCGGCAGGGTGCGCATGCGCATGGGCTTCCATTGGAGGCCCGCATTCACACGCAAGCGCACCCGGTACGGCGTCATGGGGGCCTGCCCGCACTGCGGGACGGTCGTCAACAACCTTGACGGCGAGCCGATCAATGCTCTGGAGCTGGAGGCGGAGGAAGTCCGCCGCAGGTGTGGCGTCTGCAACACCGCTATGTGGACACTGGTTCGCCCGCGAACCCTGTCCGGCAGCGATCAGCACTCGGCCGTGCTGCGGGCCTTGAAGCGTATCCCGACGATCGGCGAAGCCACTGCGCAGAAGCTGATGAAGACGTTCGGAGATGGCTTCCTGGCCTCGATGCTTGGCGACAACCTCCACAACTTCATAAATCTGATGGACGACCGGGGAGAACTGGTCTTTTCCGATCGCCAGGCACAGCGCATGGAACGCGCGATGTCCAGCATGGAGTTCGGCTTTGGCGAAGGCGGCTACCAAGCCTCCGAGTACGTCAAGCGCTATCTCCCGCAGGGCACCTTCGACCTGCTCATCGCCGATGAGGCCCATGAGTACAAGACGGGTGGTTCCGCGCAAGGCCAGGCCATGGGCGTCATCGCAGCCAAGGTCCGCAAGACCTTGCTGCTCACCGGCACCCTCATGGGGGGCTACGCAGACGACCTCTTTCATCTGCTGTTCCGGGCTTTGCCCACGCGCATGATCGAGGACGGATACCGTCCCAGCAGTAACGGCAGCATGAACGCGGCCGCCATGGCGTTCATGCGGGACCACGGCGTCCTGAAGGACATCTACTCCGAGAGCGACGGGCCAGCCCACAAGACGGCCAAAGGCTCGAAGATCACAGTCCGAACGGTGAAGGCACCGGGCTTTGGTCCGAAAGGTGTCCTGCGCTGCGTCCTGCCTTTCACGATCTTCCTGAAGCTGCGCGACATCGGGGGCATGCTGCCGCCGTATGACGAGGAGTTCCGGGAAATCGCGATGGATGCCGAACAGGCCCACGCCTACCGCGACCTGGCCACGCGCCTGACCGCGGAACTCAAGGAGGCCTTGCGCAAGCGGGATACCACCTTGTTGGGTGTGGTGCTCAACGTGCTGTTGGCCTGGTCCGACTGCTGCTTCCGTGCAGAAACCGTGCGTCACCCACGCACGCGCCAGGTCCTGGCGTTCACACCGGCTCAGTTCAACGAGCTGGAGATCATGCCGAAAGAGCGTGAGCTGATCGACATCTGCCGCGAGGAGAAGGCAGCGGGTCGCAAGACCCTGGTCTACTCGGTCTATACCGGTACGCGCGACACCACGTCGCGCTTGAAAGGGCTGTTGGAGCAGGAAGGCTTCAAGGTCGCTGTGTTGCGCGCAAGCGTGGATGCGAGCCGCCGAGAAGACTGGATCGCCGAGCAGCTCGACCGGGGGATCGATGTCCTCATCACCAACCCCGAGCTCGTCAAGACGGGGCTGGATCTGCTGGAGTTCCCCACGATTGTGTTCATGCAGTCGGGGTGGAACATCTACACGTTGCAGCAGGCCGCCCGCCGTTCGTGGCGCATCGGCCAGAAGCTGCACGTGCGGGTGATCTACCTGGGGTACGCGGCCACGTCGCAGATGACGTGCCTGGCCTTGATGGCCAAGAAGATCCTGGTGTCCCAGAGCACGTCAGGCGACGTCCCGGAATCCGGGCTCGACGTGCTCAACCAAGACGGTGATTCGGTAGAGGTCGCCCTGGCCAGACAGCTTGTTGCTGCTTGATGGTCTTTGTATGCCGGCGCCCTCGGGTGCCGGCATTTTTTCGTGCACGAATCACCTAATCGCGTAACCCTGTCGGCGATAGGTAAACTGAGTCGATTAGGTTACTCGCAGAAGGCAATCTGCTGCGATTGCTAAGGTGATGATTACGAAAAAAGTTGAGTGCGGCATCACTGACAACGCGCCGGGAGTCGCTAGGCTGCTGCTTTGGAAAAACGCTGTCTCGGATTGGAAAAACGTTCATATCGGAGGAAAAGAAGATGAGTCCAGATGATGTCGCCGCGATCCAGAGAATCGTGCACGATGCGATGCAAAACACCGAGTTCATCAACAAGGTTTGGATCGCGGGCGCTGCCGTAGTTGTGTCCGTTTTTGCCGCTCTTGTCGCCTCGTTCACGCAAATGCTGGTAGCTCGATCGCAGCGTAAGACACAGCTAAGGTTGGCCGCTCAGCTAGAGCTTCAGCAGAAGCAAGCACTCAGCGAGCAACTGTCCATGCAGGAACTCGCATCGCGTCGAATAGCAAACGCCAACGTCTCTGCAAAGCGGCAGATATGGATTGACGAGTTGCGAAAAGACATCGCCAGATACCTGTCGCTATGGCAGGAGATATGTTATCGGTGGGATGCCATCGTGAGCGAACCCCGGACCGAGGAGATCTCCGACCAAGCGCTCAACGCGTTCAAGCAGCCTATCGCCGAAATGCGCCTGGAGGCCTTGGAACTGCAGTTGCGTATCGAGTTGCGATTGAATATGACAGAAGTGGATCATCAGGAACTCAAAAACCTCATGAAGGAGCTGGAGACATCCACCATCCTGTTCCAACGTACCGCGAGTTCGCTTCCGCCTGCAGACATTCAGAAGGTCTTCGGAACGATCAAGCAACAGCTGATCGCCAAGTCTCAGAAGATCCTCAAGGACGAATGGGAACGGGTCAAGAAGGAGTCGTACGCAGATCCCAGCGTAACAACTTCCAGCAAGCCCACCTCCAGGTCGGCTGCCTGAGGTAGCCGACCGACATCCCGTAAAAACTGGGCGCGCGCCATTGCGCATTCTTTGCTGACTGGGTCGAGGCGCCCGGCGAAGGTATCGGCTTACTGCAACAGGAAGCCGATCCATGCAAACATTCAGTCTCGTCCCCCGCGCGGTCGCGTGTGGCTTGTTGAGCATCGCCACACTGCTTGGCGGCTGCGCCACCGCTTCAGCGCCTGCTGTCATCGAGTCGGTTCCGGACGAAGCGGCGATCTCTGCTCGCGTACAACTGGAGCCGGAGTTCATTCCGGTGGCGCGCTACGGCCGCTACACCCTCGTCGAACTGGCACCGCTCACAGCGCAGCGTGACCTGCTTCAGCAGGTGATTGACGTGCGGATGCCGGAAGAGGCCAGAGCCAGCATAGGCGATGGTCTGCGCCACGTACTCAAACGCAGCGGCTACCAGATGTGCGAGACGGCACACGCGGTCATCCAGCTGTATTCGCTCCCAATGCCCGCCGCCCATCTGCAGTTGGGCCCCATGACGCTGCGTGACGCGCTGCTCACCCTTATCGGGCCGGTCTGGGATCTGGAAGTGGATGACCGCTCACGGCAGGTGTGTTTCGTCCAGCCAAGAGCCCAGGGGGCTCTACCCATCCAAGAACTACCGCCCACCGGAGCAATCCCGCCTATCCAGGTTGAAGAGGGTTCCCAGCCATGACCACATCACACCCCCTTCCCGCGGCGAAGTCATCGCGCGCCCCATCTCTCGCCCACATATTGCTGTGGGCGTGGCTTGTGGGCCTGACGGCGTTGGTCTTGGTCGCGCTCCAGATAACCGGCGAGCTTGCTGGACAGTCTCAGCTCGACAGCTCCGTGCAGCGTCTGCAAGCACTGGAGTCACGCGTGGGTGAGATTGTGCAGGCCAATCGTGCTCTGCAAGAGCGACCTGCGCCGGCGACCGCTACGGCACTACAGGAGGTGCACCAGTCATTGAAATCCCGCGCTGATTCCCTGGACCAGGCATTGGTCACGCTTGCCAGCCAAGAGGATCTTGTTGCATTGCGGGCGGATCTGGAACAAATCAAATCGCGCCAAACGACAGCACGCAGCAGCACCGTAGCGAGCAAGCCCCATCCCGTGCAGCAGGCAGCAGTCAAGCCAGCGGAGGCTCCCATGCCATTTCGAGTGATTGGCTCGGAACTGCGTGCAGGCCAGCGCACGGTATCGGTCGCACCGGCAGGTGGCGCTCTCTCCGCCTCTCAAATCCAGGTGCTACTGCCTGGCGAAAGCATCGGCCATTGGCGTCTGCAAGATATCGACCGAAACACCGCCGTGTTTCGTGCCGGGGAGCAGATCCGTCGCGTGGCCATTCCCTGAGGGACTATCCCATGAAGCAGCCACTCCTGCTCACCGCAATGCTTCTGGCAGCCCTCAACGAACCAGCCTGGGCACAGCAAACACCGGCTACACCGTCGCATACTACCCAGAGCCAGATCGAGCACAGTCAGGACGACAAGCTGGCCCGCGACTGGGGGCTGCGCCGGGAAGAGTGGACGCGCTACCGAGAGCTGATGGCCGGTCCCCTTGGCATTTACTCGCCCAATCTGGATCCCCTTTCCGCCCTCGGAACAGAAGCTCGTTCCGACGAGGAGCGACGGCGCTACGCCGAGCTCCAGGTGCAAGCTGAAGCACGCCGCGTGGAAAAACTACTGGCCTACCAACGCGCTTATGACGAAGCTTGGCAACGGTTGCAGCCCAATGCCCAGCGCGTCAACCTGCCAGACGCTGGCCCGCGTCAAACCAACGCCTCAGTTCAGGGAAGCGGACGCACCGCCGTTTTCGTGCGTGACAACTGTGCCCCTTGTGACCAAGCCATCGCGCGGCTGCAAGCGTCGGGCTCGGCCTTCGACGTATACGTTGTAGGTAGCCGAGCCGACGATGCCCGCATTCGCGACTGGGCACGCCGGACCAAGATCGACCCGTCCCGCGTTCGTGCCCGCACGATCACCCTCAATCACGATGCAGGTCGCTGGCTGGCCCTCGGGCTGCCAGGTGAACTGCCCGCTGTCGTACGGCAGGTGGATGGCCAATGGCAACGGCAGCCCTAGGCCTGGCCCGACAAGCCCTGATGCTGTGGCTGGTCGGTGGGGTGATCAGCGAGACCGCCGTGGCCCAAGAGATCCCGCCGCCGGCCTACCAATTGGCCGCCAGGCAGGCTGGAATTCCCTCCGTTGTGCTGTACGCCGTCGCATTGCAGGAAAGCGGCATGCGCCGCAATGGACGCGTTGTGCCCTGGCCCTGGTCCCTGAACGTCGCGGGCGAGTCTCAGCGGTTCGCCACCCGTGTCGAAGCATGCGCCGGCCTGCAGCTGGCCTTGCGCCAAGTTCCGCCAACACGCGTGGACGCAGGCCTGGGCCAGATCAATCTTGGTTATCAGAAGCATCGCTATGGCCGCCCCTGCGACTTGCTCGATCCTTACGCCAATTTGGCGATCGCCGCGCAGATCTTGCGCGAGCAGCACACCCCGGGCGAGGACTGGCTACTGGCGATAGGTCGCTACCACCGACCGGCTGGTGGTGCACCTGCCGCGCGCTACCGGCGCAGCGTCGCCCAACATCTGGAGCGCGTGCAAGCCTCGTCACGCGCAGCATCTGATGTCCGCAAGGAGACCCCACCATGAACCTCTCCCACCTCTCGGCTGCACACGGGTTGGTCGTTCTGCTGACCATACTGGCTACTCCATTACATGCGGCCAAGCCCTTAGTCGTTGTCCAAGACCACGGTGGCACTTCAGCGCTGCCTTACTACGAAGCGCTCAACCTGCTGCCGCGTATGTCGGGTACGCCAAAGCCTCCCATCGTAATGCCCGTGCCACCATCCAAGGCTGGCGGTGAAGCAAACATGCTGCCGGTGCGCAGTACCAAGCTAACGCCAGGCACGGTTAATCGCCGTGTCATCGAGGCACCAGGGCTGCAGCCGTTCTTCTTGATCGGAGACGATGAAGCCTCACATGCTTGGTTGTTCCGCCATGCAGCCTCTCTGCGTGAGCGCAACGCCGTGGGTCTAGTCGTGAATGTAGACTCGATGCAGGGGCTCACCCGTCTGCGGGCTCTCGCACCCGGTATCCAGCTCGCCCCCGTAGCTGCCGACGATCTGGCTGACCGGCTTGGCGTTCGGCACTACCCCGTGCTGATCACCAGCACCGGCATCGAGCAATGACGCCATGGGCCAGACCCAGCCTGTAGAAGTCCTGCTGCGCCCAGCGGTGGAGCTTTACACCGTGGCGGCTTGCGCCGGCGCGGCGTTTTTGTCCTTAGTAGCTCCATGGTCGCTCGCGCTAAGTCCGGCCATGGGGATTGGCAGTGCGCTGGCATTCCTGGCCTTCGGTGCGATCCGCCTGAGACAGGCCCACGCGATCCTCCGATACCGCCGCAACATCCGACGCCTTCCCCGCTACGTGATGATCAGCCGAGACGTACCAATCAGCCAGCAGCGGTTGTTTATCGGCAGAGGCTTTCTCTGGGAGCAGAAGCACACGCACCGGCTGATGCAAACCTATCGTCCGGAGTTCCGACGCCATGTCGAACCCACGCCAGCCTACATGATGGTCCGACGTTTGGAAGAGCGCCTGGAGTTTGCGCCGTTCCCGCTCTCGCGTTTGGTCAGGATCACTGCCTGGGACATCTCGCTCAATCCTTTTCGCCCATTGCCACCGGTTGGCGGTTTACCGCGCCTACACGGCATTGAGCCAGATGAGGTCGACGTCAGTTTGCCGCTTGGCGAGCGTGTTGGTCACTCGCTGGTGCTGGGAACCACCCGTGTCGGCAAAACGCGATTGGCCGAGCTATTCATCACCCAGGACATACGGCGCAAGAGCGCTACCGGTGAACATGAGGTGGTTATCGTCTTCGACCCGAAAGGTGATGCCGATCTGCTCAAACGCATGTACGTAGAAGCCAAGCGGGCTGGGCGCGAAGGTGAGTTTTACCTCTTCCACCTGGGCTGGCCCGAGATCAGCTCGCGCTACAACGCAGTGGGGCGATTCGGGCGCATCTCCGAGGTTGCCACTCGAATCGCCGGGCAACTCTCGGGCGAGGGCAACAGCGCCGCCTTCCGGGAATTCGCTTGGCGCTTCGTAAACATTATTGCGAGAGCACTCATCGAATTGGGCCAGCGCCCCGACTACCTGCTGATCCAGCGGCACGTCATCAACATTGATGCCTTGTTCATCGAGTATGCGCAGCACTACTTCGCCAAGCACGAGCCCAAGGCTTGGGAGGTTATCGTCCAACTTGAGGGGCGGCTGAACGACAAGAATATTCCACGCAACATGATCGGCCGTGAGAAGCGTGTAGTGGCCTTAGAGCAGTATTTAAGTCAGGTGCGCAACTACGATCCCGTTCTGGACGGACTGCGCAGCGCGGTGCGCTATGACAAGACCTACTTCGACAAGATTGTTGCGTCATTGTTGCCGCTGTTGGAGAAGCTGACCAGCGGGAAAATCGCTCAGCTGCTGGCGCCGAATTATTCCGACCTCGAAGATCCGCGTCCGATCTTCGACTGGATGCAGATCATCCGCAAGCGCGCAGTCGTTTATGTCGGTCTGGATGCCCTGTCAGACGCGGAGGTTGCTGCCGCAGTGGGGAATTCAATGTTCTCGGACATGGTCTCGGTGGCAGGTCACATCTACAAGTTTGGCGTCGATGATGGCTTGCCAGACGCAAATCCGGGAGCGAAGGTCCCCATCAATGTCCATGCGGATGAATTCAATGAGCTGATGGGCGACGAATTTATCCCCATGGTCAACAAGGGCGGTGGTGCCGGTATTCAGGTCACCGCATACACACAGACACTGAGCGACATCGAGGCGCGCATTGGCAATCGCGCCAAGGCTGGCCAGGTTGTGGGCAACTTCAACAACCTGTTCATGCTGCGTGTGCGGGAGACGGCCACTGCGGAACTGCTGACCCGCCAGTTGCCAAAGGTGGAGGTTTACTCCACAACCATCGTCAGCGGTGCCACCGACAGCTCAGACATCCGCGGTGCCACCGACTTCACATCGAATACCCAGGATCGCATCAGCATGTCCAGCGTGCCGATGATCGAACCATCGCAGGTGGTTGGACTTCCCAAGGGGCAGTGCTTTGCTCTATTGCAAGGCGGCAACTTGTGGAAGATCCGCATGCCGCTGCCTGCACCCGACCCCGATGAGGTCATGCCCAAGGATCTACAGCAGTTAGCCGGCTATATGCGCCAGAGCTATAGCGAGGCAGCACAGTGGTGGGAGAACACTGGATCACCAGGCCTGCAGGAGGAAGATCTGCCGGAGGATCTGACCGATGACACGATCCCGCCCGAAGCTGCCGGCAGCGAGCAGTTGCCATGAGCGATGCGGTCAGCACCGCGAAGCGCCAGGAGGCCCGCCGTGAAGGACTGCTTGTCGGCTTGATCAGCACGCCGTTCAGGTTGTTCGGCGTCTTGATCGGCTCGCTGCTGATCTCGATCGTGATCGAATGCGTGGGGATGCACTTCTTTTGGAAGGATCAGGGCTGGCGTCACTCTCAGGCTATGCTGCAGTACGAGCTGACCCACCTGTCTGGGCATTTCACTCGCAGTGCCATCGTCACGGAGCCCACGCGCACAGCGCATGAGCTCGTGGATACAGGCTACCGCTGGATGTTCGTGCGCACTGGTCTGCTGGCGCGCATGGAGCAAACGGCTGACCGCGCCCGCGCGCCCAGTCAGCATCGCACACGAGACTTCCGCTACTTCATCAGCCAAGCCTACGTGTGGGCGGAAAGCTACTTGATTGCCGCTGCCTTTACGACGCTCACGTACCTGGTTCGACTACTTGTGCTGGTGCTGACCCTGCCTTTGTTCGTAACAGCAGCATTCGTAGGCTTCGTGGATGGATTGGTTCGCCGCGACGTACGCAAATTCGGTGCAGGGCGGGAGTCCGGTTTTCTCTATCATCGCGCCAAAGCCTCGCTCATGCCACTGGCAATCTTGCCTTGGGTGATTTACCTGGCTTTGCCAGTTTCGGTTCACCCGCTGATCATTCTGCTGCCGAGTGCGGCTCTTCTTGGGCTGGCCATGAATCTCACCGCTGGCAGCTTCAAGAAGTATCTGTGACAGACTCTCGGCTCTAGATTCCAACAGCCAAGGAGTGAATGAATTTCTTTATTTCTGCTTGGCGTATCTCAGGTAGGCCATCGTTGATGTAGTAATTCATAGCCCTGGCCGGCACCGGAATAACCTCATTATCGTACTCAAATATAAGGCAGTGGCTCAACTGGAAAATGACGGCAACTTTCTCAGAATCAAGCTTCTCCATCTCGGATTTCTTGAAGTTGCTATAAAAAACTGACTCCAAATGGTGGGCCGTAAAGTTGCTTATTATTGCTTGAAAGTTTCGATTGACGAGAATAGAACGAAGTAAACCTTGTTCCTTGATGTTTTGAGAAAATACACCTCGACTCTGCTCTAGACGTTCGTAGTTGGCGGCGAAAGAATCAAAAATAGAGCGCGCCATTTCAAAAATGCGGACCTTGTCAACCAAATTAGTTAAGTCGTATGCAACATACCCCACTTCTGCCTGCCCGTTACTTATGCGTTTGTCCAGCTGTTTTATGGCATCAGAAAACTCATGTCTGAATTTTCTTTCGCTGTGTAGGTACTTGCACTCAATCGCTATTTTTTGTCGA
Source organism: Halomonas sp. G15 (assembly GCF_021282295.1). Classification (NCBI taxonomy): domain Bacteria; kingdom Pseudomonadati; phylum Pseudomonadota; class Gammaproteobacteria; order Oceanospirillales; family Halomonadaceae; genus Halomonas; species Halomonas sp. G15. The sequence goes on from NZ_JAJSPA010000002.1 coordinate 157,953, forward strand.
CACAAGACCACATCGCATTCGGTAGAGAGGTCGATTTCCACTCCGTCACCCATACTTGCTGCGAATCTGATTGCCATGGCAAGCTCGAAGAATGCGTCGTTGTATCTCTCATCCTCATCAGCAAGGGTGTGCCCCCCATCGAGCAAGTCAAGCAACTTCTGTTGCGGGACGATGATTTTACTATCGACATCGAACAGAGCATTGATCGAACGATATTTGTTGACTATTCCAATGAGCGCCGCAACCTCCATCTCGTCCATTTTTTCAAGGTCGTCCAGCTTTTTCCGATAGCCCCACAACTTTGTGCTTTCAATCGGTGCGCCTTTTCCAATCTTCAACCTTAATTTTCTAAAATTATTGATCAATAGATCAAACTCTTCTAGCAACCCATCGAAGGCGAGCGATTTCGCTACAAAACTCATACTTACCCCATTCAGTTCAGTCCCAACGTTGATTATCACCCGGTCCGGACGGCGAGACTGGAACCGATCCGGACAATCTATCCACCGTGTCGTCCTAGCGCCTCAAATCCGGTAGCCCGCATTTCTCATTGTTTGCAGCCAAGGGACGCTCGCCTTGCCACGATCACTCCATTGCTGATCTGACTAGGACATAGCGCGATGGTGCTGCCAATCCGTCCCGGCGTTGCACGCAGCGGCGCCTACTTGCTGCTGAATACCCTCCTGATGACAGGACTACCCCTGGCCGCCAACGCTGACACGCCAGCGCAGCGCCAGGACTTAGCCGCCGCTGCCCGCCAGCTTGAGACTCTGGAACACCTCGTAGCTCACAGCGCTGCCAATGTCAGGATTACGCCGGGCGAGCGCTACCACTTTGACTACGCCCGGCTACGCAATGACCTAACCCGCGTGCGAAGCGGTCTCCAAGACTACCTAACGCCACCGCGCGCCCAGCCTCGAGATCCTGCCGAGCTGACCGGCCAGTACCGCACCGAACAAGAAGCCTCCGACTATCCAATCGGTAGCGAGCCCAAGCCATGAATGGTGCTCAGCTCTCAGCATTTCAAGCCAACAGCGGTTTCACGCCTGCAGTGATGGCCACCGTGCTCGTAGGCGCCGTATTTACGGTGCTGCTGCTATGGGGGGTCTGGGCGATCCGTACAGCCTATGTGGGCTGGGCAGAAAGCCGAATCAACCAGCGCCAGTTCCTCGGCGTCCTTGTGCGGTTTCTTGCCATGTACATCGTGCTGACGTTTTTCCTTATCTCCTGACTTCGAAAGGGCCAATCATGAAGACCAGCAGTTCCCCCACCCAACGCCTCCGGCTCTCGACACTCGTCCTCGGTGTGCTGACGCTGCCGGTGGTGTCGTTTGCCCAAGGCCTGCCCACACTGGAGAACCCCTCGCGTGGCACCGGCAACGGCATCATGCAGACCATTCGCAACTACGGCTACGACATCGTGCTGCTTGTCGCGCTACTCGTGGTCGCCTCCATGTTCATCGGCGTCTGCTATCACGCCTACGGCACATACGCCGAGATCCACACCGGCCGCAAGACCTGGGGCCAGTTTGGCCTCACGGTGGCCATCGGCGCGGTACTTCTCGTGATCGGCATCTGGCTGCTCACCGAAGCCACCGGCATCCTGTAAGGAGGCTTGGCCATGTCCGAGCATCAGCATGTGCGGGAGGACGGCACGGTGTCCTTCCTGCCGCACCGGCTCAACCGTCATCCGGTGGTTGTGCGCGGCCTGACTGCAGACGAACTTTGGATCTGCTGCGGGCTGTCCGGAGCTGCCGGGCTGATGTTCGGTGCGCCACTGTCGTGGATGTTCTCGACCATCGCGCTAGCACCGACATTCGTCGTCGTAGGTGTGGTGCTCGGTGTGCTCGTTGGCGGCGGCATCTTGCGCCGCCAAAAGCGCGGCCGACCCGACACCTGGCTGTACCGCCATCTGCAATGGTGGCTGACGACGCATCACCCCATCGTCTCGGACAGGATCGGCGGGCGGGCGCTGATCACTCGCTCCGGCTTCTGGTCGGTACGAAGGGCGTCGCGATGAGCCGGTTCAAGAACGAGGTTGCGCACCTGCAGGCGCACATCAAGACCCTGCGCATGGGCGCCGTAGCGTTGTTGCTTCTTGCGCTGGTCATGGGCGGGGGGTGGTGGAACTCGCCGCGCGATCTCACCGTCCATGTGCCACCGGATCTGCGCTCGGGCAGCACGCGCAAGTGGTGGGAGGTTCCACCGGAATCGGTGTATGCCTTTACCTTCTACGTGTTCCAGCAGCTCAACCGCTGGCCGACCAACGGTGAGGATGACTACGCGCGAAACCTTCACGCACTTTCGCCTTACTTCACTCCCGCGTGCCGAGCTTTCCTGCAAGCCGATTACGACTATCGCCGCAACGCAGGTGAGCTGCGCCAACGCGTGCGCGGAATCTATGAGATTCCCGGTCGTGGCTACGGCGACAACCCCAACGCACGCGTGCGGGTCGTCTCGGACCGCGACTGGGTAGTGACCCTGGACATCAGCGCGGACGAGTACTACAGCTCCGAGCAAATCAAGCGTGCGCTCGTTCGCTATCCAATCAAGGTGGTTCGGGCGGATGTGGATCCCGCTCGGAATCCGTTCGGACTGGCACTCGATTGCTACGACGGCGCGCCGCAGCGCATTGCCGCACCCGAGACACCACCTCATCCTCCCGCCCGCGGTGGTCTGGGCGTCCAAGGAGAAACGCCATGAGAAAGCAAGTCCCCCTTTGGCTGAGTGCTGCCGTAGTGGTCGCGATCGCACCTCTGGTTCATGCGGTGGAGATTCTTCGCTGGGAACGGCTGCCGCTGGCGGTGCCTCTGGTCGTGGGCCAGGAGCGAATCGTGTTCATCGATCGCAATGTGCGCGTCGGTGTACCGGCCAATGTGGGTGAGCGTCTGCGTATCCAGAGCGCCGGAGGCGCGGTGTATCTGCGCGCTATCGAGCCCATCGAGCCAACGCGACTGCAACTGCAGGACGCCGATACGGGCACGCTAATCCTGCTGGACATCGCTGCCGAGCCCGCACGCGAAGGTGCTTCGCCGTTGGAGCCGGTGCGCATCGTGGATGGCACCAGCGCTGCAACGCGCTATGGCGAGCAAACAGCCGAAAGCGGCAATGCCGTGCCAGACAGGACCCAACCCGCGCAGAGCCTGCGTGAAACCCCGATTGCCGTGGTGCTCACACGCTATGCAGCCCAGAACCTCTACGCGCCGTTACGTACGGTCGAACCCGCTCCCGGCATCATGCGTGTCAACCTGAGACGCAATCTGGCGCTCGACACGTTGTTGCCCACTTTGCCGGTCAAATCCACCGCGCTTGCTTCCTGGCGCCTAGAGGACCACTGGGTTACGGCGGTCCGCGTCACCAACACCAGCAACGTCTGGGTCGATCTGGATCCGCGCACGTTGCAAGGCGACATCCTGACAGCGACCTTTCAGCACCCTGCACTGGGGCCGAAAGGCCGACCGGAAGACACCACGATGGTGTATCTAGTGACACGACGCCATGGCCTGCCACAGTCCCTGCTGCCAGCCATCCAACGCTTCAATCCAGCGGTGAATCTGCCCGAGCCAACCACATCGACGCAAGGAGACGTCCATGCGCAGTAACGGTCTGCTCAAGTGGTTAATGATTCCGGTGGCGCTGATCGTGCTGTTCTTTGGCATCCGGCTGTTTTCCAGTAACGGCGGCAAAGCCCCCGCCAGTGTCGACGCCAGTGCCCAGCTCACGCCTGAAGAAATGAAGGCACTGGGGATCGAAGGCGACACACCACGCGACACAGTCGCAACTCTGGTCGCCCAGGTAAAGCAACTTCGTACAGAACTGCAGACGGCCACCTCGGACAACAAGACGCAACGCGAAGAGAACCAGCGCCTGCGTCAGCGGGAATCGGCGATCGACCAGCGCATCGGCACCGCCCTAGAGTCCGAACGCGCTAGTCTTCGCCGCGACCAGAAGCAGATCGCCAGCGAGCGCCAGCAGGCCGAAGGTTTGCTGGAAGACCTACAACGCCGCCTTGAGAACATCGGTAACCGCAGCAATGGCCATTCCGATCTGCCAGTGGGGCTGGGCCTGGGTGAGGGCGATTCAGACGGCATGCGGAGCGCAACGAGCGGTATGCGCTGGGTGGAGCCCGACGACGCCAAACAAACCGATGGACGGGGCCGGAGCAGCGGCAGCACGCTCAGCTTCCCCACCAGTTTCGGCCCGGCCCAACGCACCCTGGAAGCCACCGCCGACTCGGTCGCCAATGCCGGCACCAAAGCCGCTGGGATCAGCAAGGCCAAGGCGGTCTACACCGTACCGACCAACTCGACGCTAATGGGCTCGGTGGCGATGACCGCACTGATTGGCCGCGTGCCCATCGATGGCACGGTGAACGATCCGTATCCGTTCAAGGTTCTGGTCGGGCCGGACAACCTGACCGCCAACGGCATAGATATCCCTGACGTGGCAGGCGCAGTTTTCAGCGGTACTGCAGCCGGCGATTGGACGCTCTCGTGTGTGCGTGGCCAAGTGCGCAGCATCACCTTCGTCTTCAACGACGGCACGATCCGCACCATTCCCGAAGACCGCGATGGAAACCAGCAAAACAACAACCAGCAAGACGGCCTAGGCTGGATCAGCGATCCGCACGGTATTCCCTGCGTCAGCGGCGACCGCCGCAGCAATGCCCAGCAGTACTTGGGCACCCAGGCATTGATCACGGCCGCAGGTGCCGGCGCGGCCTCGCTGATCAAGTCTGACAGCGGGCGGTCGTCCTATGTCGGCGCAGATGGTTCCATCGGAACTGTTGGCATCAGTGGCAAGGAAGCTGTCGGTCGGATCCTGGCTGGCGGCGTCCAAGAGATGTCGAGCTGGGTCAACAAGCTTTACGGGCAGGCATTCGCCGCAGTGTATGTGCCGCCGGGAGCCAAGGTGGCCGTCCACCTGGAGAAGCCACTCGCCATCGACTACGACCCAGAGGGCCGCAAAGTCAATCACCGTGCAGGAGAATCCCATGCGCTCGAACTGGACTAAGTCTCTTGTACTGGCACTCGCGGTGGGCGCACTCGCCGGCTGCGCCACCAACAAGGAAGAGCTGCTCACCCACGGTGGGCGGACCATGCAGGTCATCTGGCAGCAGGAGGCTGGCGACGGGGGCACCGGCCAGGCGGCCCGGCGCCAATTGCTCGATGCGCGTCAGACCCTGCGCCGACCGTTGCTCGAAGCGGACATCGCCGCCGCACCTGCCGAGCAGGCCCGCTATACCCGCACCGCGGCGAACGAGATCTACCGTCAGTTTCATCGGCTTCCCAACCCCGATCTAGTGATGTACGTATTCCCGCATCTCGCGGGAACGGATCCTGTGCCGGTGCCAGGCTATACCACGGTATTCCCGCTGTACCAGCGCATCCAATACGCCATGCCGGGCGAGCGTGTGGAGGACTATTGATGACCTGGACGCTGCCCTGGCGCCGCCGGACGGAACCCGGCGCTTCATCCTCTGAGCAAGCACAGCCAGATGGCTGGCAGCGCCATATCCATGCGCTGAGAGATGGAGGCGTACAGCCGCCTGGCGAGGCCGTTCAGGGTGTGCGTGCCGCAACTACGACTGATGAGCAGGCCCTCTACGACGTAGCGCCATCGTTCGTCTCTCTCCTGCCGTGGGTGGAATACCTGCCCGAGTCTGGCTGCATGCTGCTCGAAGACGGCCAATCGGTCGCTGCCTTCTTCGAGCTCACGCCCCTGGGTACTGAGGGCCGTGAGGCCGCCTGGCTAGCGCAGGCACGTGACGCACTGGAGAACGCGCTGCAAGACAGCTTTGACGAACTGGATGAGAATCCCTGGGTTGTCCAGCTCTACGCCCAGGACGAAGCAAGCTTCGCCCAATACCTGGATGCTCTGCGCCGCTACATCCAGCCACGGGCGCAGGACTCACGCTTCAGCGAGTTCTACCTTAAGTTCTTCGCTCACCACCTGAGCGCCGTCGCCAAACCTGGCGGCCTTTTCGAAGACACCGTGGTGACCCGCCTACGCTGGCGTGGCCAAAGTCGTCGCGTGCGCCTGGTGGTGTATCGGCGTGCGGTAGGTCCAAGCAGTCGGCGCGGCCAGACGCCCGAGCAAGCCATCAACACCGTATGCGATCGTTTGGCAGGAGGATTGAGCAACGCCGGCATCCAGGCTCGCCGGTTGAATGCGCCAGCGATCCATGCCTGGCTGCTGCGCTGGTTCAATCCCTATCCCACAATACTGGGTCCCGACTCGCAGGACCGTGAGCGCTTCTACCAGCTGGCGGCTTACCCGGAGACCCCCGAGGCTGACGAAATCGAGTTGGCCAGTGGCACGGACTTCAGTCAACGCCTGTTCTTCGGGCAGCCGCGCTCGGACGTGGACCAGGGGCTGTGGTACTTCGATGGTATGCCACATCGCGTCTTGGTCACTGACCGGCTGCGCACGCCGCCGGTCACCGGACACTTGACTGGGGAGACACGCAAGGGCGATGCGATCAACACACTGTTCGACCAGATGCCGGAAGACACCACGCTGTGCCTAACGCTGGTCGCTACACCACAGGACGTGCTTGAAGCCCACCTCAACCACCTCGCCAAGAAGGCCGTGGGCGAAACCTTGGCATCGGAACAGACACTCAAAGATGTCCACGAGGCCCGCTCGCTGATCGGGAGTTCCCACAAGCTCTACCGCGGCACGCTGGCGTTCTACCTGCGCGGCCGTGACGAAGCCGAGTTGGATCAGCGCGGGCTGCAGCTCGCCAATGTCATGCTCAACGCCGGCCTGCAACCGGTGCGCGAGGAAGACGAGGTGGCACCGCTCAACAGCTACCTGCGTTGGTTGCCGTGTCTGTACAACCCTAGCGCGGACCGCAGACAGTGGTACACCCAACTGATGTTCGCCCAGCATGCTGCAAACCTGTCGCCTGTCTGGGGACGCAGCCAAGGCACGGGCCACCCCGGCATCACGTTCTTCAACCGTGGCGGCGGTGTGATTACCTTCGACCCCTTCAACCGCCTGGACCGGCAGATGAACGCCCATCTGTTCCTGTTCGGCCCGACCGGTTCGGGCAAGTCAGCAACTCTGAACAACATCCTGAACCAGGTCGCAGCGATCTACCGCCCACGCATGTTCATCGTCGAAGCAGGTAACTCCTTTGGCCTATTCGGCGACTTCGCCAAGCGGCTGGGTCTTACTGTCAACCGGGTCAAGCTCTCTCCGGGCTCCGGAGTCAGTCTGGCACCGTTTGCGGATGCACGTCGCTTGATCGAGACGCCCAGCGCCGTGCAAACCCTCGACGCCGACGCCCTTGATGAAGAGCAGCCTGGGCCGACCACGAATGAGGCCGACGAGCAACGTGACGTGCTTGGCGAACTGGAAATCACCGCGCGTTTGATGATCACTGGCGGGGAAGACAAGGAAGAGGCACGCATGACTCGCGCCGACCGGTCGCTGATCCGCCAGTGCATCCTCGAGGCCGCGCAGCGCTGTGTCGCGGACAACCGGACCGTATTAACTCGCGATGTGCGCGACGCGCTGCGCGAACGCGGCCGCGACACAACACTGCCCGAGACCCGGCGTTCTCGACTGCTCGAAATGGCCGATGCCATGGACATGTTCTGCCAGGGCACAGACGGCGAGATGTTCGACAGGCCGGGAACTCCATGGCCAGAGGCCGACGTCACTGTGGTGGACCTGGCCACCTACGCCCGCGAGGGCTACAACGCCCAGTTGTCCATCGCCTACATCTCGCTGATCAGCACGGTCAACAACATCGCCGAGCGTGACCAGTTCCTCGGGCGGCCCATCGTCAATGTGACCGACGAGGGCCACATCATCACGAAGAACCCATTGCTTTCGCCCTACGTAGTCAAGATCACCAAGATGTGGCGCAAGCTGGGGGCTTGGTTCTGGCTCGCCACACAGAATGTGGATGATTTACCCAAGTCCGCCGAGCCCATGCTCAACATGATCGAGTGGTGGATCTGCCTGTCGATGCCACCGGATGAGGTCGAGAAGATCGCGCGTTTTCGCGAACTGAAACCCGCACAGAAGGCACTGATGCTCTCGGCCCGCAAGGAAGCGGGCAAGTTCAGCGAGGGCGTCATTCTTTCCAAGTCGATGGAGGTGCTGTTTCGTGCAGTGCCGCCCAGCCTGTATTTGGCATTGGCCCAAACGGAGCCTGAAGAGAAGGCCGAGCGCTTCCAACTCATGCAGCAGCACGGCATCGGTGAACTCGAAGCCGCCTTCAAGATCGCCGAGAAGATCGATCGCGCGCGCGGTATCAACCCGCTGCCATACGACGACGTGTTCGCCGGAGAAGCGGGATGACTCTCACATCGCATCCCGTTGCCAAGAAATTCCGGCGCGCTTGGTGGCTTGCTGCAGCCTGCGTAGTCTTTGCTGCGTCGGCATGGGGATTCCTCGCATCGTTCCAGCCTGAAAATCCTGTCGCCGTTGAGCAGGCCGCTGTCGAGAAAGCGCCAGGTCCGCCGTGGCGCTACGGCCCCGTCTCGGCGCGCTTCACGATCATTGTCTACGCCGATTTGGAGTGCCCGTTCTGCCAGTCCTACACTCCGGTACTACGAGCCTGGATCGACGGACATCCCGACGTCAACCTGCAGTGGCATCACCTTCCGCTCACGACGCATGAGCCGGCTGCCAGCGAGCAAGCACGTTGGGTTGAGTGCGTGGGAGAGACGTTCGGACATGCACGTTTCTGGGAGGCTATCGCCTGGGTGTATCAACACACGCGTGGCGGCGGCCAGGGATTGCCGCCTGGCACGGCCTATCCCAATGATGCAGCGGTGCAAGCCTGCCTGAACAGCGAGCGACCTGGGCAGTCGGTGCGCCAACAGGCAGATCAGGCGCGCAAAGATGGACTCAATGCCACCCCGACCATTCGACTAGTCGACCGCAGTATTGATCGGTCGATGACGCTCAGCGGGCCGATCGTGGGTGATGCCCTGCTGTCTGCCCTGGACTATCTGGCCTCTGACCAACCTGATAAAGCGCAGGAAACCCAGATGCCTTCAGAGGCCGTCGACACAGACGCGAAGTAGCCTTGCTGCCCACAGTCCGAGGCCACCTTCTTCCCGAGCAGGCCCGGAAATGCCGGCATGCATGGTGCTGCCAGATATGACGGCTGTCGCACTTGACACTACGCACCCTGGTGATTCCAGCAGCCGGCGCTTTGACTGTCGAAAAACTCTACTGGCACCGCACCCAAGGCTCCTTGGATGATCGCCATCACCCGATTGCAGTAGATCTGGTCTGCGCCGTACACAGAAACCGCAACGCGGCGGATGCCGGTGCCTCGCATCCGCTGTAGCAGGTGTATGTCCTGCTCGCCCAACCCCCATCCATAGATGACGAGCGTCTCGCGCTCAGAACCCAGCACCTCCCGATAGACCGTGGAGAGGTAGTAGCTGTTCTGGATCGAACTCACCTTTTGCTGCCAGGTCCCCTCGCTCACGAACAGCGGCACAACCTCTTCGCTGCGCCACCGCGTCAAGATGGCCTCCAGCAGTCCCGCATCGGCGTTGTAGATCTTGCGCTCCTGCTCGACGCGATTGCGGCACAGCACCAGGCTGCCATGCGGATAAAACACCAGCGTGGTCGATCGCTGGCGCCGAATCGGCGTTCTCAGCCTGCGCCAATCATCCTGGAACACCCCGCCCGCACCGAAGCAATCTTTGATGGCGTGCTCGTCGTCATGGTCATAGCCATACATCAAGGCCCAATAGACGATGAGGTCGTAATTCAACGACGCAACCGTATCGAAGTGCTTTATGAATCGGTAAATCGCCGGCAAATGCCCGCTGACCTGGTCGAACTCGGGATGGATGTCCTGGACACTCTGGATGAGGCAGTCCCGAACCCTAAGGTATGCCTCATGCGTTCGTTGGTCCGGGATCAGCAGTGATCGATTGACATTCGATGCCTGCCACACGATGCGCAGGATCAGCTCGAAGTCCGTCGTCCCGAAGAATGCGAACAACCGCTCGACGTCCGGGGCGATCAGCTCGTTCGTTCGGGCATGTTCCAACAACGAGCCATAGGAAAAACTCGGGCTCACCGCAATGCTGGCGCCATTTCCCAATATGGCGGTGCCTCGGTAGTTCGGGGCAATGGCCTCCCACGGCTGAATCACATAGGGCATCGGTTCCTCTCTCCAATCTTTGTCTCCCGTCACCTTACCGCAGTCCTGACCGAGGAATGGACGATCCGGCCGCACCAGCGCGGGAAATGAGGGTTCGGGGCAGTACGCATTGTTCGTGGCACTAGTCGGCGCTTTGCGTTGGACTACAGGGGTTTCTAACTGCCAGGCCGCATACCATGCGAAATCTCTACCTTCTGCTGCGACAAGCTCTACTCGGTATGACAATGTCAGTCGCCGGCGCGGCCAGCGCCCAGGAGGTCTGGATCGTCACCGATTCGAGCCATCGCGTGACCGGAAAAGCCACTGTCCACCGCCTCATTGAGCTGGACACCCCGCAGCGCTTCGAGGCTGAGTTGGCTGCGCAGTTGCCGAGCGATCCGCAGCGTGCCGCCGCGATGGTCCAACAGCGTCTGCAGCAAGGCGGCCAGCTCCTGCAAAAGCGCATGCTGGATGCCTACCAAGGCGTGGCCGACGCCTGGAGCCTCGGAATCACCACACTCCCGGCCGTCGTTGTGGACCAGCGTTACGTGGTCTACGGCGAATCTGATCTCGACAAAGCCTTGGCGCGCGTCGCACAGCATCGCAAGGACACACCATGAGGCCCCGTGTCCCCCGCCGACTGCGAATCTCTGCCGCTGTTGCGCTGCTTTGTGGCGCCACATCGAGCTTCGCGCTCAACACCGCGAGCATCGTGTCCTCTACGCTCTCGCCCGACTGCCTGGAGTACCGGGTGGTCGGCATCTGCTACTGGCTCCATTGCACTTGGACAGGATGCACAGTGCGCACCTCGATCAAGGTGCGGCACTACATTCCCGACGCCGTGGTTTCCAGCTATTCCAACACGGGCGAGAACCCCTGGACTGAAGTTCGTGCAATGAGCACGCCCAACCCGACTGCACAGGCGGGCGGGGATGGCACGACCAACCACGACAACGAGAACAACCTTGCGAAGTTCAAGAACGCCGATGTCATCGGCCATCCAGGAGGTCAAGTGTTCGGCCAGTTCGCGAGCTCGTCGGGCTACGCGTGCGAGGGGGCAGGCACGGCATTCATGCCCTACCTGCTCAGCACGCTGGACACCATCGCTTGGCGGTACAACGTGCCGGAGGCTGTGTACCCCGAAGCGCTGATTCCGGGCATGCGCGAGATTGGTGCCCGCACCAGCCTGAATCTGTGGGGAGCGGTCTATCCCCGGGGCGGCTTCCTGCACCAGGCCGACGACCACAAGTCCGGCGCTGTGGTCGCACAGCGCGCCGGCGATGTCGTCACCCGCCGCGGCCAACTGCACGTCTATCAACCCCTCCTCGCCAACAGCCGCGATGGCTACTGGCCGGCCGGGGCACTGATGGAAAGCGACGCCTCGACCGGCAAGTGGCAGGAACTGACACCGCGCCTGTCCTCGTCCTGCGCGGTGTTCCCGAACCACGGTCCGCTCACCCAAGCCCAGCAAGGTGACTACGCCTGGGCGCTGTGGCGCCCCTACAGCTGCTGCCAGCGGCGGGGCCAGGTCTTTCTTGGCAGCGTCGACTTCAACTGAGGCCATTACCATGAACTGCCAAGACAACTTCCACCCGTTCCGCCGTCTGTCCGTGCGCAGGCAGTCCTCGCTGCTCGCCAGTGCGCTGGTACTGGCGACCGGACTGGTCTGGGCTCAATCCGGCTTTCAGAACAGCGGCAGCGTGATAGGTGACGAGGTCATGTATTCGATTGGGGGTGGCAACGCTGTCTCGATGAGCGGTGCCGCTGGCATGCGCTCAATCGGCGTGGGTATGGGTTGGAACAGCAACCTGATTTGCGGTGACATGAGCATTAGCACGACGATCCAGAACCAGCTCAACGGGCTCACGAACGGCTTCCAGAACATCATGAGCAACGTGATCCAGAGCGCGACTAGCGCGGTCGCCTCGCTGCCGGCCCTGATCATCCAGCGTGCTGATCCGGGCTTGTACAACCTCTTGACCAACGGCGTCCTGCAAGCGCGTCTGGACTTCGACCGTTCCAAACTGACCTGTCGTGCGATGGCGGAACGGATGGCGGACGCGGCTGGCGGACAGCTCGGTTGGAACCAGATCGCCGAAGGCATGGCCCTGCGCCAAGCGGTGGCTAGCACAGACGCGGTTTCAGCCATCGAGCAGGCGGAGAGCAGCCGCGGCAACGATGGTGTGCCTTGGGTGGGCGGCAACAATGCTGGTGGCTCCGGCCAACCGTCCATCAAGGTAGTCGGCGACGTGACTCGTGCAGGCTACAACCTCGTCAATGGCCGTGGCGTGGCCGATACCTCGTCGATCTCCGCTGCCAACTGCAACAGCCTGGCCTGCGCGACCTGGCCTACGCCTCAGGCTGCGGCAGATTGGGCAACACGGGTCCTGGGCGAAAAAGAGCAACGCACCTGCGAGAGTTGCACCAAGACCCAGACCATACCGGGCGTCGGGTTGACGCCATTGATCCAGGAAGAGTACGAGACGAAGCTGGAAGTGCTACAGGAACTCATCAGCCGCACTCGCAACACCACTGTGGAAAACCTGCGCGCCGCCGGCAGCATGTCGCTGCCGATCACCCGTGGGGTGGTCGAGGCCCTGCGCGACGAACCGGACCAGGACATCCTCGCACGCCGCCTTGCATCCGAGGTGGCGCTTGCGTCAGTGCTGGAAAAAGCATTGTTGCTGCAGCGCACCTTGCTCACGGGTAAGAAGGAGCCCAACGTCGCAGCCAATCAGCTGGCGACCGAGGCGGTGAACCACGAGAGCGACACGCTAGATCGAGAGATCCTCAACCTCAAAACCGAACTCGATCTGCGCCGCGAATTGGCCAACAACTCACCGATGACCATCATCCAACGCCATGGCACTCGGGCATCCGGTTCGCGCGGTGTCTTCGAGGGTGACCCAACGCCCGACCGGCTCAACCGTCTGCAGCGGCGGGCACCCGGTGCTACCCCATGAGCACCCGGTGGCTGCGCATGAGGTGGCTGTTCAACCGGCGCAACGCGAAGGCACTGGCATGGGCCATCGTCCTGCTGGGCCTGGCGGTGGCTGCCAATGTGACCGGCATTTACCTGGTTGGCAGTGTGGCGGGCTGGGAACGCTGGATGTCTGCATCAGCTGGCTACTTCCTGGCCTGGCGGATCTGCCTTTACGCCGCCACCGTCTATGGCTGGTTATGGATGCGTCGGCGGCTGCTCACGCGCGAGGCATCTTCCGACGCGCGTCACCGTCTGGTTCGCGTGGAGGTGGCAGGCGTGATTGCCATCGTTGCCCTGGAAGCCAGCCTGCTACTGCAGACGTAACGAGGGATTCGGAACATGACACTCTTCACCACCGACTACCTCGAGTATTACCTGACCTTGGTAGGCTGGATCGTGCACAACGGGATCTGGTCCGTCCTGGTCTCCAGCGGCGTGTTCGCCATTCCCTTTGTGGCCATCATCATCCAAGAATGGCTGAAGGCCCGGGCCGAGGGCGCAGACGAGGGCAATAAGGGTGTGCTGTCGTCCATGCGTATTGAGAACCGCGTCTGGGTGGCAATCGTCGTGGTGATGTTTGCCGGCATCCCCTTCATCGACGTCGATCTCAATATGGTCCGACTGGACGACTCGCGCTCCCAGCAATGCCAGGTCAGTGTGCCCCAGCCTTCAGAAACGGGCTGGAGCCAGTCCTTTACCGCCCTCAATAACCAGAGCGCGAAGGTGCCCGTCTGGTGGGCCTTCATCCATACGCTTTCGCGCGCGGTCACTGGCGCTTCGGTGGCCGCCATCCCGTGCGGCACGGATCTTCGGCAGATGAGGATGGAGATCGACGCCACGCGCATTGACGATCCGGTGCTGGCCCAAGAGGTGGCGGACTTTACCCACGACTGCTACGGGCCAGCACGGGCCAAGCTCTTCATGAGTCGCCCGAGCCTAGACGAGTCCCAGATGCACGATGTCACCTGGATCGGCTCCAACTACTTCGTCAACACCGGCGGCTATTACGACACTTACCGTGCCAGCACACCTCAGGATAGTTGGGCCTATGACAGCAACCGCGATGCGGGTCTGACACAGGTGCCCAGCGGTGCTGGCTACCCGACGTGCCGCCAGTGGTGGAGCGATGGCGGCAATGGCCTGCGTGCCCGGTTGCTTGCCGAAGTTGATCCAACCCTCATGAATCGGTTGGCCGGCTGGGCGGGTTTCCTGAGCCGCGCCCAAGTAGATGACTCGGTGATCCGTGCGATCGCCTCGCCGCGCCAGCAGAAGCTTAATCAGGGAGCGGTCTACTCCGACTACGGCGGTCAGATCGACAAGACGCTGCCGAACATCGTCACCCGCGCGGCCGGCGACGTGGGTCTGGCGGTGGGCTCGCTGGGTTTCTTCCCCGCTATGGACGTGGTACGGCAGGCGCTGCCGATGGTGCTCTCACTGCTGAAGATGGCCCTGGTCATCTGCATCCCGCTGGTGCTCGTGGTCGGCACCTACGATCTGAAGACGGTGGTGACGATCAGCGTGGTGCAGTTCTCTCTGTTCTTCGTGGACTTCTGGCTCCAGCTCGCCCGATGGATCGACAGCACCATCCTAGACGCGCTGTACGGATGGGGGTGGGGCTGGAACCGACCGCACTCGAACTTCGATCCGGTGATGGGCTTGAACAACGCCTTCGGCGACATGCTGTTGAATTTCGTCATGGCGTCGATGTTCATCGTGCTACCCACTTTTTGGGTAATGGCCTTGGGCTGGGCTGGCATTCGCACCGGAAACGTTCTTCAGGGGCTTGCCGGCGGAACAGGAGATGCCAAAGCTGCGGGCGGCAAAGGTGCCGGAGCGGCCATGGGCGCAGTCACCAAGAAGTAACCCTTGCCTGACGTTTAGTCGTCATCCGAAACGTGAGGATCGATTCGAAACCCGTCATATGTGTAGAGACCGAAACCGGCAGGGCCGTTTCTCCACTCCGCCTCGGGCCTCGACGCAGCCTCCGAATTACGCGCTACCCATGCTGCGGCGATGGCGAAGAGCAGGATGACCGCAAGCCCAGTCGCGACATACAGCATGACACCCGCGGCAACCAACTTCACCGCCCACAGCAACGCCAAAGCGAGACCTTTGGGCACGCCTTTGCCCAACAGCCAAGACGATAGTTGCCGTTCGATGCGCGCGCCCGCACGCCAGGCGCAGCCGAGCCAATGGCCTAAGCGTTCGGGGAAGCTGCGATGTGTCTTTGCGTTCATGGCGGTCACCTGTCGTGCGCTATATGTTTGCTCCAGTTTGCCCTGCACGCCGTTGCGCGCAGAGCATCAATGCGATTTTGGCACCGCGCGGTTCAGGTGCCCAAGGCAATAGGGATCATCAAGATGACATCCATGATTAGATTTATACGTCAAATTCAACCAAGAGGCTACTTTTTCTGCATTTCTGCGTTTCGACCTGGAGTCTGATTGGATTTTTACGTATATTTAACTCATGAGTGGATTTTCTAGACATCAAGTAATCAAGCATCTGCAAGCGGACCTTCCCAGGGGGGCACCGTTCGATCTGCAGCTGCTCGAAACCTTCGGCGTTTCGCCCCAGCTTGCCGCCCGCTACGTAGAAAGCGGATGGCTGGTGCGCCTTGGCCACGGGACATACGCGTTTCCCAACGACAACTTTGACGTCACCGGCGCGCTGCGCTTCCTCCAACAGCGCGTCGCAGGCCTGCACGTAGGCGGCAAAAGTGCTTTGGCTATGCAAGGGGTGCGGCACAACCTGAGCACACGCGAAGTCTTAGTGCTGTGGGGAGAGGCGCGCTTCAGCCTGCCGGCTTGGTTCAGTGCACGCTTTCCTGCCAGGTATGTCAACGCGCGGCTGTTTGACTGGCCTGACACAGGCGTGGCCAACAAGACTCTGCACACGCCTCCGGGCCAGCCGAAGGAACTGCAAGTGGCGGTGCCCGAACGCGCCGTACTCGAGATGCTGTACGAAGCGGGAACCCGACAGAGTCTGGAAGAGGTTCGCAACCTTTTCGACGGTTTGCGCTCGCCCCGTAAGGAAATACTGGGCCAGCTCCTGTCTTGTTGCACCAGTGTCAAAACCGTACGCCTGTTCCTGACTTGGGCTCGCGAGACCGGCGTGGTTGATGTCGATGCACTGGTACAGCAATACCCGCTACGCACCGGCAGCAGCAAGCGTTGGATGAGCCGCATGGACGACGGCACCCTACTGAGCCTCAAGCCTCATGGATAAGCAATACGCGGACACCGTCCGCCTACTACTTAACATCACCCCCGACGTGTTCGCCAACGACATCTTCGCGATGAAGGGCGGAACGGCCATCAACCTGTTCGTTCAGGACATGCCACGCCTGTCGGTCGACATCGATGTCGTCTATCTTCCCTGGCAAGTTCCTCGGGATGAGGCGCTAATGGCCATCAATGAAGAGCTAGCCGCGATCGCCCAACGCGTCGAGCCACTGGGCATCCAAGCCCGTTTGATTCGCAGCAAGGAGCTGGGTGACACCAAGCTGATTGCCGAGGACGAGACCAGCCAGGTGAAAGTGGAGGTCAACGTTGTGTTCCGAGGCACCGTCCTACCTGTTGCCCAACGCCCCTTGGGCACCAAAACCAGTGACCGGTTCGGTGTGGAGTTCAGCGTGCCCACGTTGGACGTGGCCGAACTCTACGCCGGCAAACTGGTTGCAGCTCTCGATCGTCAGCACCCGCGAGATCTATTTGACGTCTGGCGCCTATTCGAGACGGGAGGTATCACCGACGAGATGGTTGAATGCTTCGTTGTCTACCTTGCGGGCCACAACCGTCCGATCCATGAAGTGCTGTTCGGCAACGACAAAGACATCGCCAATGAGTTTGAGCGCGCGTTCGTCGGTATGACAGAACTTGATTGTCCGCTCGAGCAACTAATACGCACTCGAGCTAGGTTGAGACATGAGTTGCCTAAACGCTTGAGTAGCAAGCACGAGAGTTTTCTGCGTGGGCTGGCGCGTGCGCAACCTGACTGGGCTCTGCTGCAGTGCCAGCATGCGGAGCAACTCCCCGCGCTGCGCTGGAAATTATCAAATTTGTTGAAATTCATGGATAGCAGGCCAGGCGATCTACTGCTTCAAGCCGACATGCTTGATGCTGCATTTAAGAGTGTTCGGAAGTAGCGGCCCCAGGCCTCACATCATTGCTTTATGGCAATTATGCGACCCGCAAAGCAAGCGCCTTAGATGCCGACAAAAGGGGAAACGGCATTGCGTATAGAGCCTTGCCTTGTCTTGACACCTTGACGGATCCTGTCAGCAAACGGGTTCGAAGGGTGAATGGAAGGGATGCCAAGGGGAATGGGCCTACCCGAAAAAGGAAAAGGCCCGTTGCAGCCCACTCCCTTGAGGTCCGCGATGTTTAACCTGTTCCAGAGAAAGCCACCAGCAGTACCCCGCACCGAAGTGGTAGAGACGGCCGATACGGTCAACGGATTCACGAATCCAAAGGGAGCCGCGGTACTGCTCGCCACGCCACGCCGCCAGAAGCTACTTGAGCACATCTGGCAACGTACTTCACTGCCGCGGGAAAAATTCGCCTCGCTCTATCAGGCCCCTTTGAACCGCTACGCCGAACTAGTCCAGCAGTTTCCTGCATCTGAAAGTCATCATCATGCCTACCACGGAGGCATGCTCGATCATGGTCTTGAGATCGTTGCATATGCCCTGAAGCTTCGGCAGTCGTATCTACTGCCCACCGGTTCAACACCAGAAGACCAAGCTGAGCAGGCTGAGGCCTGGACTGCGGCGACAGCCTATGCATCCCTATTGCACGACATAGGTAAGCTTGCAGTGGATATAAGCGTCGAGCAGTCAGATGGCGCCACGTGGCATCCCTGGCATGGACCCTTGCAGTTACCGTATCGATTTCGGTACCGCGAGAATCGTGAGTACCACTTGCATAGCGCTGCGACAGGACTGTTATACAACCAGCTTCTCAATCGAGAAATTCTCGATTGGCTCAGTGGGTATCCGACGCTGTGGTCGGCGTTGCTGTATGTTCTGGCCGGGCAGTATGAGCATGCTGGTGTTCTAGGTGAGCTAGTCGTACAAGCAGACCGCGCATCAGTGGCACAAGAACTTGGCGGCGACCCTGCACGAGCAATAACAGCACCGAAACATGCTCTTCAGCGCAAGCTGTTGGATGGATTGCGTTACCTAGTCAAGCACGAACTAAAGCTGAACCAGTCGGAGGCTTCTGACGGCTGGATAACTCAAAATGCCTTGTGGCTCGTGAGCAAGACCGTTTCTGACAAGCTCCGCGCACATTTGCTATCTCAAGGTATGGACGGCATTCCGTCAAATAACACTGCCATCTTCAACGTACTTCAAGAGCATGGCTTATTGGTTCCCACAAAAGATGATCGGGCAATCTGGCGTGCGGCAGTCAATAACAATGCTGGATGGTCGCATAGCTTTACTTTGCTGCAGCTTTCGCCAGCATTGTTTTGGCAAGCTAACGAACGCCCCCTATCATTCTCAGGAACGGTGACTGCTCTCGATGATCAGGAGGGCATCGAAGCAGAGATTCCTTTGCCGTCCACAATGACAGCATTACCGATCCATTCCGACGCTACCGCACACGGGACGACAACCGATGATGGAGAGGCTGTATCAATTGATGGACAGAACTCTCCCGACACACAAGTGGTGGATGATCTGTTGTCACTTTTCTCCTCCCAAGAAGAAGGAACTGCGAAATATTCGTCACCACCTCCAAAACAGTCTCTCTCACACGATAAACGGCCAGTATCATCTAAAGAGATACCATTCCAACAGTCTCCTACCCCCGCCACTCTGCCTTCAGGAAAGCACTTTATTTCCTGGCTAAAGGAAGGCCTTCAGTCGCACAAAATTCTTATAAATGATGCGAAGGCCCTTGTGCACACCGTCGCTGAGACCGCATACCTCGTTAGTCCGGGTGTGTTTCAACGATATGCACAGGAACATCCTGTGATTTCATCAATGGCAAAAGCAGAAAAACAGCAGGATTGGCAATGGATTCAAAAACAATTTGAGAAGCTTCAAATCCACCGCAAACAACAAAGCGGATTGAACATTTGGACATGTGAGGTGGTTGGCCCACGGAGGTCACGGAAACTGCATGGCTATCTACTGGAGGACCCCGCGCAAGTATTTGACGAATGCCCCCCGAATAATCCGTATCTTCAGGTGGTGTGACCGATGTACTTTCGTCGCTGCGAACCGCCCATTTTGAAATCTGTCGCTGAAGAACCCCAAACAGGTAACTTAATTATTTTCGAACGCACGCTGTGACATCAAGGCAAATACCCCCCAGCCCAAATACTCGCGGGTGTATGTGGTATGACGCTCCGGCTCTGAGGTCAACTTGGAGCGGACCACCTCAGTCAGTTCATCCTCAGGATTCGCTTCAAGCCAACGGCGCATAGTGATCCATTTGGCAGCTTCGTAACGATCCCAACCATCTTGATTGGCCAGAACCATTTCAACTACGTCATAGCCAATCTGGCCGAACGAGGCGATAAGTCTTGGAAGCACAAGAAAGTCGGAGATCGAGTTAGCAAGACATCCCTTGGCCACGTCCTCTGTCGGTGGCAACTGCCGCCAATACGGCTCGCCGATCAGAATGACTCCTCCAGTCCTCAGGCTTTGCGCGAGAAGCTCGATAGTGCCGGCGACTCCTCCACCTATCCAAGTAGCCCCTACGCAAGCAGCGACGTCAAACTTATCCTCAGAGGCGTAGCCAGCTGCATCGTCATGGATGAATTCAACCTGTTGAGCCACGCCTAGGTCGTGCGCCCGCAGCTTTGCTTGCTCAGTGAACAACGGACTCATGTCAATGCCAGTACCGACGATGCCGTGATCACGGGCCCAAGTGCACAGCATCTCACCGGACCCACTACCTAAATCGAGCACTCGCGTCCCAGGTTCAAGACGCAACGCCAAACCCAACGTTTCGAACTTGTCGGAGGTGAACGGATTATGAATCCGGTGCGCGCTCTCCATAATGCTGAATATTCGAGGGATGTCCATTATTCTTCCCAATGTTCAAGTAACGATGGAATAACCGCCGTCAATATAGTGCACTCCGCCTGTTAGATTCCCTGCCTCAGGTGAGGCCAGAAACGCGGCCATCTCCCCGACATCCTCAATTGTGGCCAAGCGATGCGTTGGTGCTTGCCTGATGACATTCTTCATCAGCTCATGAAAATCATCTATGCCGGATGCGGCCCTTGTTGCTATGGGTCCTGGCGAAAGGGCGTGCACACGAATACCTTTTTCACCAAGCTCCGCAGCTGCGTAACGCATGGCGCATTCAAGTGCAGCCTTTACTGGCCCCATCATGTTGTAGGTTTGTACTACCCGATTCGCACCAAGAAAAGAAACAGTGAGACAAGTTCCACCGTTGGTCATCCGTGACTCTGCCATGTGGAGCATGCGTAAAAAAGAATGAACGGACACGTCCATTGCTTTCGAGAAACCGATTGCAGAGCTGTCTATTAATCGACCATTCAAATCATCTTTTGGTGCAAAGGCAATAGAATGCACCAAAGTGTCAAGCCTCCCCCATCGCTTATCAATTTCAGAAAACACCGCTTCCAATTGATCGGGGTTGGTGACATCCAGCGGCAGCATTATCTCCGCGCCCAATTGCTCAGCAAGAGGCCGAACATATACCTCCGCCTTTGCATTTAGCCAGGTAACTGCCACCTTGGCTCCGCAACGGTGCAGAGCCTTTGCACAGCCCCACGCAATAGAATCCTGATTGGCAATGCCTACCACGAGAGCGTACTGCCCCTTTAATGAATTCATGCTCTGTAGTCCCTTCGAAAATATCAACGGAATAGTCGAATAAGATCGTTTTCATGACAGCTTTCTAACGTGCAGAAAGCACCCAAAAAACACCCCGGTATCAGAAAATCGGCCAGCCTCAGTTTTATCTTGAGAAAGCTCAGACGCTTGAAGTGCGGCGAGCAACTGAGGACCTACTTTTGTGGAGACTCCGAGCGAGCACTGACGTCATTGACTCCATCGCCCTTTGGGTGCCCCACGTCTGAAGCCCGCTCCATGACATAACTTCCAGGTGCGTCCCCGCAGGGACGATAGCCTTTACCTACAGCCCCAATTCTTGGGGGCTTGACGGGAGTTCCACCCTGGCTGTTAAGCCAATCCACCCAAGCGGGCCACCACGAGCCCGTGCGGCTTTGCGCAATCTGACGCCACTCGTCTGGACCTTGGTACGGAGTACGTGCGGGGCGCCTATGTATCAAATACTCGCGACGTGGACGCCCAGGCTCACTGACAATACCGGCATTGTGCCCGCCGTTAGTGAGCACAAAAGTGATCTCTGCCTGGGAAAACAGGTGCAACCTATAAACGGACTGCCACGGAGCAACGTGGTCAGATGTCGTGCCCACACAGAATGTAGGTAGGTTGATGTCTCCTAGCGAAACAGGGCGCCCATCCACAAGGTACCGTCCTCCGCTCAGATCATTGTTGAGATACAAGCGCCGAAGATACTCAGAATGCATACGAGCAGGCATGTTGGTGGTGTCGGCATTCCAAGCCATCAAATCGCTCATTGGCCGCCGATCTCCCAGCATGTATTCATTGACTACGCGCGACCACACAAGATCGTAGGAGCGCAGCATTTGAAATGCGCCACTCATTTGACGGGAATCAAGATAGCCTGCGACAGCCATGTGAGCTTCTAGAAGCGCCAACTGCCCCTCGCTTATGAAGAGCCCCAATTCACCAGGTTCACTGAAGTCGGTCTGAGCCGCTAAAAGCGTGAGTGAAGCCAGACGTGTGTCCCCATCCCGCGACATGGCCGCAGCTGCAATAGATAGAAGCGTTCCCCCCAGACAGTACCCTGCGGCATGAACCTGGCGCTTCGGGACTATGGCATTGATCGCCGAAAGAGCAGCTTGGATACCGAGCACTTGGTAATCCTCCATGCTCAGTTCTCTATCTTCTGATGACGGATTTCGCCAAGAGATGCAGAAAACCGTGAATCCCTGCTCAACTAGGTACTTGATAAGTGAGTTATGCGGCGACAGATCCAAAATGTAGTACTTCATGATCCATGCTGGAACGATCAAAAGCGGTTCTGAGTTGACCTTTTCAGTAGTGGGCTCGTACTGTATTAATTCAATCAGGCGATTCCTAAGAACCACTTTGCCAGGCGAAACAGCCACATCTCGGCCGACTTGAAAGTTCTCCGCTCCAGGCGGGAGATTTCCAGAAACGCTGCGATTAAAATCGTCCATTAGATTGGAGAATCCACGCAACAGGTTCGCACCATTTTCAGCGCGTGTTCTTTCCTGGACAACTGGATTTAACAAACCAACATTGAATGGTGAAATGGCATCCAACCATTGTTTCGTTGCAAACTCGACAATGCGTTGTGACTTTGGATCAACACCCCATATTCCCTGGGTTGCCTCTGCCCACCAGCTCGACTGAAGCTGAAACGCTTCGCGGAATAGACTGTAGGGAAATTCATCCCAAGCGGGATCAGTTAAACGTTGGTTTGGAGTGATGGGCAGCTGAGGCAATGGATCGCCTTGAGCTACGTTAATGCAAGACTGCATGATTAAATTGGACAGATGCCGGGCATGGTCATCCCCCAACTTAATCAAATCGTTCAGCTTGGCCGGACTTGATGCGAGATGTAGAGACCAGTCCAGCCAGGCAAGAACTCCTGATTCAGGTGAAAAATGTGACCAAGCTTTCGCCCACGCCGCATGGAACTCGCCGTCGTCTTTTTTCGAATGCGCATCTTTGTCGTGTTGAGTCATGGGATATCTCCGCGCGCTTATACAAGGCTGCTGGCAAATACATACCTAGAGCGCGCCAGTGTTAAATTGGCGACGCACCTAATATCAGTCTTTTTATCTAAAATATCCGGGCTGGCCCACTGAGTTTCGAGCGATTTGAATTGGGTAGGCCCAGAAATTCCTCAGAGACTTCAGTGGAGTTCTTTATTGCTCTCGCAGTGCCGGTGGATTTGCTGTCGCCGGATGGGACTGTCGAACCAGCAGTACTGGAACAGGTGCAAGGCGCGCTACTTGCTCTGCATCACTGCCTATGAGGACACGATCAAGCCCTCTACGACCATGCGTACCAATGACCACGACATCACAACGAGTGGTCTCGACCTGCTCCACTATCAAATCAGAAACGCGCTCTCCCTTGCTGACGATCAGCGCTGTCTCGACAGCGATCCCATCCTGCCGCAAGCGGGTTGCAGCTTGATCAAGCATTGCCTGACCTCTGGACAAGAACCCTGGAAATACTTCGTCGATGTAGACTTTTGGCGGTTCATATCCGCTGCTGAGTCTCAGTTCCTCGATCACATGCAAAAGAACAACCATGGCACCATTCGTTTTTGCTAGGTCGGCGGCATGCTCCATCGCGTGATGGGAAGTTTCACTGCTATCTAGGGGAACCAGGATTCGAGAGTACATAGCTTTTTTCCATGAGTCAGGACGATGAAAAGGCAAACGCAACAGGCGGCGAACATGGCGTGCGGCCACCCATTCTTCATTGGTTGGTTCGACGCCTACGACGACTCGGCTATCTGCGCATGAGATCACTCGCGAATTTATGGCGTTCGCTTGTACATCAATCTTCACCCCAAGATATTCAAGATCACGGCAGACGCGATCACGAATAAAGTCGTTGTGCTCACCAACTCCAGCAGTAAAGATCAAGAGATCAAGTCCACCTAGAACGGCAACTAGAGCGCCTATCTCTCGAACAATCCGCCGTACATAGAGATCTAGCGCCAGGCGAGCGCGTTCACCGGCCTCGCCGGGGTCAGACTCATGCTTACGAATTATTCGTGGCTCTGCCGAAACGCCGGAAATACCTAGCAAGCCGGATCTGCGAAACAGGACATCATTGACTTGGTCAAGTGAGAGTTTGTCTGCACTCATCAAGTAAAGAACAGCACCTGGATCGACAGCGCCCGTACGCGTCCCCATCATCAGCCCATCAAGGGCAGAGAATCCCATTGTGGTCGCAACGCTCTCCAGATTCAGCATTGCACATAGGCTGGCACCATTTCCAAGGTGCGCGACAATCGTGCGCCCCCGTGCTGTCTGAGGATACTGTTCGGCCAAAGTGGTCGACATGAACTCGTACGACAAACCATGAAAGCCATAGCGGCGAACACCCCGTTGCCAAGCCTCATACGGGAGCGGCAGCACCTGTTCGAGCTTTGGTATGGAATGATGGAACCCCGTGTCGAAGCACGCTATTTGCGGAATCTCAGGGTGCTGACGTAATAGATGTTCTATGGCTTGAACTGTGACTGGCTGATGCAGGGGCGCTAATGGAATGAAACTTTTCAAATCAGCCAACACATCAGCGTCAATGCGCACCGGCGAAAAGTACTTGCTTCCACCATGGACCACTCTATGCGCAATGCCGCATAATTCTCGTCCGTTCAGTCGATGGAAGACCTGCTCAAGGATATGTTCCAACGCATCTCGAAACGGGTGCTCAGCGTTGAGATTGATGCGATACGGTGCCGTCCCTGTCTCACCAAAGTCCGGACGTTCCTCTCCTATACCTTGCACCTTTCCATTCCACAGCGGTTTACGAGGGATAACGGGAAGCGATGCATCGAACACGGCAAATTTAATGCTCGATGATCCGCAGTTGAGGACAAGAATTAAAGCGTCTGCAATTTGATTCATAGAAAATTAAGCCTTTCAAATATGAATGAACAAGAAGAGCTTATTGCTGATGCATGGAGTCATCAGCGTCATGACTTTGCTGTTCTGGATAGTGGCGTGCTCATGGCGGCGAGTTTTCGTAATATCTGGCCAGCATCACGGCGATGGCACATGAGGAGATTCTTGCCTCGCGAGAGTCCGCGCGGCTGGTCAGCACGATCGGCACCTTCGCACCCATAACGATGCCGGCGCTGGCCGCATCACCCATGTACTCGATTTGTTTCGCGAGCATGTTGCCACTCTCCAAATCGGGGACAACCAACACGTCTGCCTGTCCAGCGACTTCGGATCGAATCCCTTTAATTTGCGCTGCAGCTAGCGACACCGCGTTGTCGAGAGCCAATGGTCCGTCCAGCACTGCGCCACTGATTTGACCTCTGTCTGCCATCTTGCATAGCGCGGCGGCTTCGAGCGTGGCTGGCATGGATGGATTAATGGTTTCCACTGCAGCGAGTATTGCGACGCGAGGCCGCTCAACACCGATGACATGCGCCAGGTCGATCGCATTTCGGATGATGTCGGCTTTGTCCTGCAGGCTAGGAGCAATGTTGATTGCTGCATCAGTGATGATGAACGGCCGCGGGTAAAATGGCGTCTGCATCAAGAAGCAATGGCTCACGCGGCGCTTGGTGCGAAGCCCCGCTGATGACGTCAGCACCGCAGCCATGAGCTCGTCGGTATGCAGGCTTCCCTTCATCAGAGCTTGTACTTCGCCCTGTGCTGCCATCTTGGCTGCCTGTGCTGCTGCGGCATGGCTATGAGGGACGTCGACAATGGACAGGCTCGTTAGATCAAGCGCAGCTTCAGCGGCGATGGCTTGCAATCGCGCAGCAGGTGCCACCAAGATCGGCTCGACCAAACCAGCCTTCTGCGCGTCCAGCGCTGCTGAGAGGCTCAGGGCATCGCAGGGATGCACGACGGCTATCCGGATCGGGCCGAGTGGCTTCGCATAGTCGATAAGCGCCTTCGAGCCTGCCTTTGCGCTCGTCAATAGTCGCACTTCAGGCAGCGCTGTGCGGTCAACCACAATGTGTTCTCGCGTGGCGGTAATCTCGGCCTCGCCCTCGATCACAACGACTCCATCCTGGTTAACGCATTGGCAGTCTAGAACGACACCTAGGTCCGTCGGATCAAGGCGAAGAATCTCCACCGTGACTCGCAGCGAGTCTCCAATCCTGATGGGCTGCAGAAATTGAAAGTTCTGACGTCGATAGGTCGAGCCAAAGCCAGGCAGGCGAGTGCCCAGGAGTCCGGAGATCAGTGATGCTGCCCACATGCTATGGGCAAGAACACCTTGCCACTTGGGAAATACATCAGACTTCGGATCAGCGTTGGGCGGCTCGAAGCCACCGGACTGTATCGCGAAGAGCTGAGCGTCCTGAGCGGTTAGAGTGCGTTCAATGCTGGCGACATCACCAATAGCCAAGTCATCGAAAATCCGATTGCGCAATACGGAGACATCTTGCATCACGACCGTCCTCTGCGATTTACCGGCACTCGCTTGGCCGGAGGTTGCTTGACTTGAGCCTTAGGTTTTTGCTGAGCAGGTGATCTTGGAGCTTTAGGTTGCGCAGCTATTCGTTTAGAACCGACCTGTTGTTTTGATTTCTGCACTCCGCCAAACGCCCCGGTCTCAGTTGTCTCAGATAGCGTACTTTCAGAAGGTAGAGCACTTAAGTTGCGCTGTTCCGCAGCAACGCTAAATACGGTAAGCATGCGTGCGAGCGACGTTCGTTCGTCGTCGGAGAGTTCGGTTTCAGCGAGATGAATCATCTGCTCAACAGATGAAGCCAATAAGCGGATTTCATCCGCGCTCGCGCTTGCGAGTAATGTTGGGATTGCTGAGATAGCCGCATCCATGTCATATGCCAGCAGCAGCGCCTGGCCGCGTACAAGGTGGCGCCACTCGGCCATGTCGTAGCGTTCATGCTCATGTCGCGGGTCGCGCAGCTGCGCAGCATGGCGATAGCGTGTCGCGTTGCCTTCAGTGCGATTGCGAAGTACATAGAACAAGGCTCGCACGCCAGCTTCCAGCAAACCTCCTTGCAACATACGAGCTTGAGCTTGGCCTAGCTCATACTCCATGAATTCACGGTGTTCGGGGGAGTCGCCAGGATGCGGCCGAATACTCTCGTTATTTGAGTGACCCTGTGCCGCAAGCGCCTGAACCCATGGCGATCCATAGATGCTTTCAAAGATCCACGCCTGAAGTTGGTCTCGATGATCTCTATAAAGGTCCAGTAGAAATACAACGGATCTCGACAGCTCCTTTTCGGCGACCAAGAACGGGTTGGTGTCATCCACGGGGCAGCGTAGCTCTTCAATTTGCCGCGTAGCTTGCTGGATTGTTTCTGCCAAAGGATGGGCACTAGACCACCATCCGTAGGACAGTCGCAGTGGGTGGAGTGCTTGCATCCACTGCGCCGAATAACTCGACGAGCACGCCTTCACCCAAGGTTGAAGGAACGTACGGTAGAGACCAAGATTGATATTGGATATCTGCTCCGCGGCAGCGAATCGGCGGTCACTTTGCGGATCTGGTTTAACGATAGACCGCACCTCATCCACGCTACTGGGCCGGATGAGCATCGTGTATTTGCCATCGGCAGCAACTTCTGGCGTCTCAGCGTCCACCACGTCTGCACGGTAGACTCCAGCAGGAAGAAGGTCGATGATGTCGATACCGGCAGTAAATTCCCGGTGTTCCTTTCTTCCTACGCTGCCTGACACGAAGATGCCGAGATGGCCGATGCTCTCATGCGTTGCAAACACAATAGTTTGATCGTGGCTTAGTACGTCCGAATCATCTCGATAAAGATCCGTGATCCAACCCAGCGCCTGTGGTGGTGGGGTTATGTTGTCCCCATACGAGCAGAAAACCACAATGGGCGAGCGAATGTTGCGCAGATCAATGCGCATGCCATCAGAGGTAATCATCTCTGCCGAGGACAGCTTGTTGCCAATGAACAAGTTGTCCACGATGTATTGCATCTCTACATCATTGAGAAAAACGTACCCGCCCCAGTACTTCTCAAAGCTCAGATAGCGTGAAGCCTCGGTGTCTACGTTTGCGTACAGGTTGTACTGCTTACCCCACCATGTATTCGCGGGGTTAAGGCTTTCGAAATTGCGCACCAGCCAAGCACCATCGAACCGGCCAGCACCAAGGTCACTTGTCATTGCCGTGAGCCAACTCCCACCCAACAAGCCGCCGGCATATCGCATCGGATTGTTGCCCGCCCAATACGAAAGTGGCGCACCAGCCACGATGATGGGACCGAAAAGGTCAGGCCATAGTGCGGCAGCCATCAGAACCTGCCAGCCGGCCTGGCAATTGCCAATCACAGCGGGCTTCCCTACGCTCTCGGGATGCAGTTCGCTCGCTCTACGCACGAACTCAGCATCTGCGCGAGTGACGTCCTCAATGGTTTGACCAGGTACAGGATCTGGAAGGAAACCGACGAAGTAGCACGGATGGCCAGCCTTCAGTGCCGCGCCAATTTCGCTGTCGGGTTTAAAACCTCCGATACCTGGGCCATGCCCTGCGCGCGGGTCGAATACGATGAAAGGACGTTTGCCCTCGTCAGTCGGTTGGTCGATGGTTGGCAGGATTCGCACCATCGCGTAATTGACCGGCCGCGGTAGATCTAGACCAGACATTACGAATTCGCTAGCGAAGTCCAGAACGTTGGGGGTTTCTTCGAGCAAATGCGCGCGGTACTGATCACCCCGTTGTCGCCGAACATCGCTGTACAGGATCGCCCTTTGCCAAGCATCGACCGTATACGATGCTGCGGCCTGCGTTAGGGCCCAGGGACTGCTCATGAGCGAGGTCCACTGCTGGGTATTGAATGTTTCATTGCTCATGACAATCTCCTAGGTCCAGTACCGTGGTTAGTACGCGCTTAGCGCCGTTCGATTGCCAAAGCGATACCTTGGCCCCCGCCAATGCACAGCGTTGCCAATCCTTTGTGGGCATCGCGACGGATCAACTCATGCACCAGGCTTACGAGGATGCGAGCGCCTGATGCTCCGATCGGGTGTCCCAATGCGATCGCGCCGCCATTGACGTTGACTTTCGATGCATCAAGTTCCAGGTCATGGGACACGGCAAGCGCCTGGGCGGCAAATGCCTCGTTGGCCTCGATCAAGTCCAGCTCCTGAAGCGCCCAGCCTGCCTTTTCCAACGCACGCCGAGTTGCCGGGACAGGTCCGATCCCCATGATGGCGGGATCGACACCAGCGGTTCCCCATGCCTTGATCCAAGCCAGCACTGGCAGCCCCAACGCTTGTGCTTTGTCGGCGCTGGCCAGCAGCAGCATTGCTGCACCGTCGTTGATCGTGGAGGCATTTCCGGCGGTAACCGTACCGTCCTTCATGAAAGCGGGTTTCAGCTTGGCAAGAGCCTCCGCCGTCGTACCTGCGCGCGGTTGCTCATCGGTGTTGAACTCAATCGGATCGCCCTTGCGCTGGGGGAGACTCACAGGTGTGATTTCATCCTTGAAGCGACCGGCCGCGATGGCTGCGGCAGCTTTTTCTTGCGAGGCGGCGGCGAAGCTATCCTGTTGAGCACGCGTTAGGCTGAACTGCTCCGCGAGATTCTCTGCAGTAATGCCCATGTGGTAGTTGTTGAATGCATCCCACAGGCCGTCTTGAATCAGGCTGTCTTGCAATGGCGCATGTCCAAGCCGCAGGCCTGTTCGCGCTTTGGGCAACACATAGGGTGCGAGACTCATGTTTTCCTGGCCGCCCGCCAGTACCAACTGGGCATCGCCCGCCTGGATGGCTTGCGCCGCCAGCTGAACCGCCTTCAGGCCCGAACCGCATACCTTGTTGATAGTCAGTGCTGATACCTGATGCGGCAGCCCTGCAGCAAGCGCAGCTTGGCGAGCCGGGTTCTGGCCGCTGCCGGCTGTGATCACCTGCCCGAGAATGACTTCGTCGATCTCTTGGGCAGCCACACCGGTGCGTTGCAGGATGGCCTGAATCAAAAGGGCTCCAAGTCGTGGAGCAGGAATCTCAGAGAGACTGCCTTGAAAACTGCCAATGGCAGTACGCGTAGCTGCCAGGATTGCGATATCCATCATGTTCCGAGCCTTGTTCAAATTGGTAAGGGCCCTGCCAGGGGGCCCAGCGCCCCCTGGCAGTGAAGCCATCAGTCAATACATGTGCTGTCCACCGTTCATCGATACGTTGCTGCCGGTCATGAAAGCAGCGGCATCGCTCACGATGAATGCGACCAACGCCGCAATTTCCTTGGGCTTGCCCAGGCGTCCAATGGGGATTGCCGCGACGATCTGCTTCAGAACATCCTCAGCCACCGCCGTGACCATCTTGGTTTCCAAGTAGCCGGGTGAGACCGTGTTGACGGTTACTCCCTTGCGCGCCACCTCTTGGGCCAAGGCCTTAGTGAATCCATGTATGCCTGCCTTAGCAGCCGAGTAGTTCGTTTGACCGAACTGCCCCTTGTTGCCATTGATGGAGGACACGTTGACGATACGGCCCCAGCCACGGTCCAACATCTTGTCAACCAGTGGACGAGTGACATTGAAGACCGAGTCGAGGTTGGTTCGCAGAACCGCGTCCCAACTTTCCTTGGTCATCTTGCGAAGCGTCCCGTCGCGAGTGATGCCGGCGTTGTTGATGAGGATGTCGACCTTATGGCCATCAGCGTGGATCTTGTCGGCCATGGCTTGGCACGCCACATCGTTGCTGATGTCCGCCTCGTAGGCAGTGAATGCATAACCTTGGGCCGACTGCTGTGCGAGCCAAGCCTGGGCATGGCTGTTCTGCGGCGAGTAAGTCACTAACACGGTGTGCCCGGCGTCATGCAGTGAACGCGCAATCTCCTCGCCAAGACCTCCCATGCCCCCCGTTACAAGGGCGGTACGTTTTTCCGCGCTCATGGCTCAACCCGCCTTCTCAGCCTTGGTTCTGGTGTTTGCAGCGGCGGGCTGCCAAATGGCGCCCCATTGCTTGAAAATGTCCTGGAGAGGCTGTGCAGCAGTGGTGGCTCCCACCACCTCCGTCACAGACTTTTGCCAGCTTTCCAGCGCTTGCTGCACACCAACGGTGAAGGCTGCTTGATTCTTGACTGCGATCTGATTGATCGTCTGTGCATCTGTGATGCGCGACTGGAAGAGCCTCCAGAAGCTTTCGGCTGGCAGAGTAGTCAACGATTGCCAATTGGCCGACCGCAACAGGCCTTCGATCTCAGCAGTCGTTTCAGAGATGTTCTCGCTACTGGCCTGCTGAGTGGCTTCAAGCCAGCGATGACCACTTTCCTGCACCAACCGGGTCAGCCGCAGTTGAAGTTCGGTGTTGGCCTTGTACAGATTCAAGGGAAGGGCTTCGATACTCATGGTCATTTCCTCTGTGGTTTTCCTAGGTTATGCCCGTGCGGGCGGCTCTCAGCCCATTTGGCTGATCGTCTTCCGAAAGCGTCGCAGTGACATTACGAACAGAGCTGTCCCTATCACGAGCAACGCCAGAAAATTCGTCCAGACAACCTCCAATCCGGCACCGCGGAAGAGGATGGATTGGCCTAATTCAAAGAAATGAGTTGTCGGCGCGAGCAGCATGAGGTTCTGCAAGAGCTCAGGCATTGACTCACGAGGCGTCATGCCGCCAGACAGCATCTGTAGCGGGAAAAGCGTGAGCATCAGAAGCAGCCCGAACTGAGGCATGCTTCGCGCAAGGGTTGCCATGTAGATGCCCAAGGCAGTCATGGCAAATATGCACAAGGCTGCGCCGGTAAAAAACAGAAGCAATGACCCTTGGACAGGGACTTGCAGTGCTCCATGTATCACGAGGATGAGCGACAGCCCTGTGCAGACCAAGACCACTGATCCCATGGACCAGATCTTCGAAATCATGATCTCGCCGGCCGTGACAGGCATCACCAGCAGGTGCTCGATCGTTCCATGTTCGCGCTCACGGATCAGTGCGGCGCCGGTCAGAATGATGGCGAGCATCGCAACCATGTTGATCAGTTCCGCAACGCTGCCAAACCAAGATGCCTCCAGCATTGTGTTGAAGCGTGCTCGCACAACCAACTCGACCGGCTGCTCGGGCGCATTGCGAAAGCGCTTTACGAACTCTTCAATTTCCGCGTAGACAATCTGCTCAACGTACTGATGCCCAATGAAGGCCTGACTCATCTGGGTAGCGTCGATATTGAGCTGGATCTCCGGAACTCTTCCAGCAAGGACATCGCGCTGAAAACTGGGAGGAATATTCAGAACAAAGGTGAACTTCCCGCGGTCCATGCCGGCATCCATTTCCGCCACGGAAATCCGCTGTGGCTGTGTGAACTGCGGTGCATAAAACGCCGAGGAGATCCGCTCGGAGAGCAACGATTGATCTTCATCGACAATGGCGATGGATGCGTTATGGAGTGGCTCCGGTACAAGCGTTGCTGCGCTATAGATATCGAGCGTGAATATGTACGCTGTCAGCAGGAGCATGATGGGGTCTCGTATCAGACTCCAAAACTCCTTACGCCCAAGCCGGAGGATATTCATGAGGCTGCGCATCTCATCTCTCCTGCTTCTTCAAAAAGAAAATTGCGGTGCCAAGGATTAGTGGGATGGAAATGCCCATCGCGATCACCGTCAGGTACAAATCATTCATGCCCAGCGCTTTGCTAAAAACCCCGCGACTGATCAGCACCATGTGCGTTGCTGGATACATCTCCCCAAAAGTTTGAGAGCTTCCTTCTAGAGAACTCACCGGGTTGATGAGGCCGGTGTACTGCATCGCCGGAATGAGCGTGCCGATCACAGCAATGAAGAGCGCGGCGATCTGACTGCGCGTGATGGCGGATGCCAACAAACCCATGCCCGTTGAAACGATGCAGAACAGCAGGGCCGATAACGTGAGAGTGATGAAGCTGCCCTTGATCGGAACTTGAAAGAGGGTGACCGACAACAAGCACATGCACAGAAAATTCACCATGCCCAGGCCTACATACGGAAGCTGCTTACCGATGAGAAACTCTGTGCGGGTGACCGGTGTGACGTAGAGATTGATGATGGAACCCAACTCTTTCTCACGCACCACCGCCAGGGCAGTCAGCATGGCCGGCAGCATCAGCAACAGCAGAGCGACGATGGCAGGCACCATGGCCTTGATGCTTTCAACATCTGGGTTGTAGCGGTAGCGTGCCTGTATCGAGGCCTGGCCAGGAGCCACGGAGTTCGAACGCAGACCCGTTTGCTCGACCAGCCAATGCGCATACACGCCGTTCACATAGCCCTTTACTGTCTCAGCGCGTGATGGCATTGCACCGTCAATCCAGGCAGCGATTTCCACCTTGCGCCCACGGGTCAGGTCTCGACCAAAACCGGGAGGAATCTCAATGGCGACTGTCAGTTCGCCGCGCCGCATCCGTCGATCCAGTTCGCCTTGAGAACTGATTGGCGGCTGCTCCAGGAAGTAGCGAGAGCCCGACAAGCTCTGTATGAAACTCCGGCTGGCGGCACTTTGGTCGCCATCCAGAACAGCAAAGCGCATTTGGTTGACGTCCATGTTGACGCCAAAGCCCATCATGACCATGAGCAGCAAAGAGCCCACCAACGCCGTCGTCGCCCGTATGGGATCTCTTCGCAACTCCAGCACCTCACGCCAGGCGTAGCTCAGGAGGCGCTGCAAGCTGAAGGATTTAGGGCTCACTGCGTCCGAGTGTGGCTTGCTCTCAGTGCTCTTTTCAGCCTTGTCATCCCCCTCGGATTCGTTGCCAGGGGCACTACCGCCTGCATCGACCAGATATCCAATAAACGCCTCTTCCAGAGTCTTGGCGCCGCGCTTCTCCACCAACCGGGCTGGTGCGTCACTGTCGAGCACCTTTCCTGCGTGCATCATCGACATGCGATCGCAGCGCGCTGCCTCGTTCATGAAGTGGGTAGAGATAAAAATCGTCACGTGATCACGACGCGACAGTTCGACCAACAGATGCCAGAAGCCGTCGCGTGCGACCGGATCCACCCCAGAGGTCGGCTCATCCAGAATCAGCAATTCCGGCTTGTGCACCATTGCCACAGCCAGCGACAGACGTTGGCGCATGCCAAGGGGCACACTGTCTGGAAGGCTGTCGAGGATAGGAGCGAGGCCAAACCGCTCAACCATTTCCTCGACGCGCCCAGCGACTTCGCCAGCAGGGACGTGGAATAGCTGAGCGTGAAGCACCAGGTTCTGGTGAACAGTCAACTCGCTGTACAGAGAGAACGCTTGCGACATGTACCCAACGCGCCGTCGCGTATCGATGTCCCGGGGATCTACTTCATGCCCGAACAGCCATGCATTACCTTCGGTGGCGACCAGCAACCCGGTCAGCATCTTCATCGTCGTGGACTTTCCGCAGCCGTTGGAGCCAAGGAAGCCAAATATCTCGCCACGGCGAATACGGAAGGACACGTGGTCTACGGCGGTGAAGTCACCAAACCGCATCGTCAGATCCTTGGCCTCGATCGCGATGTCATCCGCATCCGTTTGAAGCGGTGGGATTTCTACCGGTTTGTGACCACGCTTCTTCTCTTCTGGAAGCAGCCTGATGAATGCCTCTTCGAGGCTTGGACTACCTGTACGCTCCAAGATATCTTTGGGCGTGCCAGTGGCCAGCACTCCACCGTCGTCCATTGCAACCAGCCAGTCGAAGCGCTGGGCCTCATCCATGTAAGCGGTGGCCACAATGACGCTCATGGAAGGGCGCTCACTGCGAATGCGATCAATCAAATCCCAGAACTGTGCGCGGGCTAGCGGGTCGACGCCTGTTGTTGGCTCATCGAGTAGCAAGAAGTCAGGGTCGTGAATCAGTGCGCAACACAGTCCCAGCTTTTGTTTCATTCCGCCGGAAAGCTTGCCCGCAGGGCGGTTCAGGAACGATTTCAGGCCGGTGCTCTGCGTCAAATCGTCAATCCGTCTACGCCTTTCAGACTCCGAATGGCCGAAGAGCCTGGCAAAAAATTGCAGGTTCTCTTCCACCGACAAGGTCGGATAGAGGTTTTTTCCCAACCCCTGAGGCATGTACGCAATGCGAGGACATACGAGATCGCGGTGCGCCTTGCTGCGCATGTCACCGCCCAATACCTCTACCTGTCCATCCTGGATTGCGCGCGCACCGGCCAGTAGAGACAGCAAGCTGGATTTACCGACGCCGTCGGGGCCGATCAAGCCGACCATGCATCCGGACGGTACTTCAAGATCCAGAGCGGATAGCGCGACCGTGGAGCCATAGCGCAGGCTGAGTCCACCCACCCGCGCAACGGCCTTGTTAGACACCCCAACGTTCATGGATCACTCCTGCGCGCGAATGGCAAGTGGAGTGGGCCAAGGAGACTCGGCATCGAGTTTTACCCAAGCGACGCCTGGCACACCTGCCTTGACCTCCTTGGCATGGCGACGCAAGAAGTCTTCGGAGACTTGGGCACGCACCCGAAACATCAGCTTCTGGCGTTCGCTGGCGGTTTCTACGGATTTAGGTGTGAATTGAGCATTGCTGGCAACAAAGGAGACCGTTGCCTTGATCGGATTGTCGGGGGCTGAATCCAGAACAATGCGAACTTCGCTGCCAAGTGCGATACGTCCTGCTGCCTTCTCCGGAAGAAAGAAGGTCATATAAACATCGGACAGGTCGATGATGTTTAACACCGTCCCGCCAGGGCTTAGTACCTCACCCGGCTCGGCAACGCGAAACTGCACGCGGCCATCTCTGGGCGCACGCAACTCGCTGTCGTTGATGTCGGCATCGATGCGGCTGACCGTGGCGAGGGCTGCAACGACGGCGGATCGAGCGCCCACCACATCCGCTTCACTCGCTTTGACCGCGGCCTGCGCGGCCGACACCTGCGCGACGCTAGCCGCGACAGCCGCTTGAGCACCACGCACAGTCGCTCTGTTGTCATCCAACTCTTGAACCGACGAGGCACCTTCTTTCGACAGGACCTCCGACCGCGCGACGCGGCGACGTGCCGCGTCCAGTTCAGCTTCTCGCTGCGCAACCACGGCTTGCGCGGCAACCAGGTTGCTCTTGTTCAGTGCCACTTGGGCTTCTGCTGAGCTGACCGCATGCTCAGCTCTCTGGCGCCCCGCATCCGCTTCCGCGCGCTGTGCTTGCAGGATGTCCACTTGCATCCTCGCCAACGGGTCGCCAGCTTTGACCACGTGCCCCTCGCGCACCAACACCTGCTCGATGCGCCCTCCGAGCTTGGTTGAAATGTCCGTTTGAATCGCTTCGATTCTCCCGTTGCCACTGACGAATCCTTCGCCGTAGGCATCGCCAGATTGTGACGACCAGTACCACCAGCCGGCCAGGAGCGCGCCTGTTATCAGCACTGCCGGTACAACTTTATTTTTCAAGGAAATAGACATAGTCATGTGCGTCATTCACCGAATGGAGGAAGGAGTCTCTGCCTGTGCGGGGTGCACAGGCATGGAGCGAGATTGAAGATCTGCTCCACCACCAAGCGCGGCGTACAACGCCACCTGACTGGAGAGGAACGAGCGACGCACCTGGATGAGTGACTGCTGGGTATCAAGCAGGTCGCGCTGTGCGTCCAACACTTCCAGGTAGGCTGCAGAGCCGTTGTCGTAGAGCAGTTGTGCAAGGCGCGCACGTTCTTGCTGAACATCCAAAGAAGTGCGCGCGATACTCAGCTCATCGGCAAGCCATCGTTGGTCGGATAGCGCATCAGCAACCTCCCGAAAGGCGGTCTGGACAGTCTGCTCATAGCTTGTGATCGCCATGTCCCGCCGGACTTCGGACAAATCGAGACTGGCCCGCCTTTGCCCACCGTCGAAGATGGGCAGGGAAACTGTGGGGACGAACGCCCACGCTCGACTACCTGACTCGAACAAGTCGTTGAGCTGTGAGCTTGCAGTGCCCCACGTGCCGGTCAAGGCAATACGTGGAAAGAAGGCGGCACGTGCTGCACCGATGTTGGCATTCGCCGCACGCAAGCGATGTTCGGCTGAAAGAACATCGGGGCGGTTCACCAGTAACTCCGACGGTAGCCCAGGCGTCAATTCGATGAAGTCCGCAGGCTCAGGCATTTGCTTTACCGGCCACTCGAGGTCAGTACCGCTGCCAAGCAGCTGCGCCAGGGCGTGGTATTGATTCGCCCGCTGCTTGGCGAGCTGTACCTGCAGAGATTTGGCCTGGTTCAGGAGCGTCTGAACTTGGGTGAGAGCAAGTTTGGAGGTCGATCCAACCTGATATCGGCGCTCGAAAATGCGATAGGACTCTTCGCGACTGGCGACCGTTTGCTGGGCGATCGCGACCCGATCGTCCAGTTCTCGCAGCCCTAGATAGCCGTCTGCGACTTGCGTGATCAAGGCGATCCGTACAGCTTGATGCGCTGCATCCGTGGCCAACCAGCTTTCCAGCGCTGACCGATTAAGGCTACGGATTCGCCCCCAGAGATCAAGTTCCCAACTGCTGAGGCCTACCTCAGCTCGGTACTCCCCGCCCACCTGGGGTACACCTGGTGGGTTGAGGTCTGCAGGGACTCTTGACCGTGCTGCTTTCCCTCCAACACCGATCCCCGGAAAACTCTCGGAGCGCTGGATGCGGAAGGCTGCACGAGCCTCTTCGACACGAAGTACCGCAGAGCGCAGATCCTTATTGTTTTCCAGCGCTGTCGCAATCAGTTGGCGCAGAAGTGGGTCGGCAAAGTACTGATCCCAAGCAAGCTCAGTTGCTTGTCGGCCTACGCTGCCCGGTCGCGTGCTGACATCCAGCCACGCATTGGGAACAGGCAGCGGCGGAGTTGCATCCGGCGGGGCCATAGAGGTGCAGCCGGCAAGCAAGCTAATCAAAACCCCAGCGGCAACAGTGCCGAGAGGCGTAGCGCCTGGAGACCTCCGAGAGGCGCACAGGCGTGGCGTACTAGCGCCTTGATCGCCAGGCTTGTAAGTCATACGGAGCCCTTCCCGTCTTTGTCGGAGACGGACGCTCCAGGGAGCATGCTTAACAGTTGCTTGCTGATACGTTCCCGCAATTCCGCAGGGATGGCCTGGTTCGTAATTGACTCATATGCCCAAAGACCATCGGCGGCCAGGCGGACAATCCAGTGCATCGCATCGTCATCCGTTGCTTCACCGGCCAATCCCGGTGCCCACCGAGTAATGACATCCGTCCAAGGGGCCGCCAGCTCAGGACTGGTAGAGCCCTCCAGCATGAACTGCAGCTCCACGCGAGTGGCGCTCATTTGGGTGGCCACCTTCACATATGCTGCGAAGCGCTCCTGTGCCGTAGCCTCCGCTGCAGTTTTTCCGGCCGCGGCTTCCAGGCCGCTTTCCCATTGCTGGGAAACATATTCGTGAAGCCCCAACAGCAAGGCTTCACGCGATGGGAAGTGATACAGCATGCCTCCTCGGGTCAACCCGGCTTCGGCGGAGATTGACTCATAGGCGAGAGCGGTTATTCCTTCTCGACTGACGACACGAATCGCCGCGTCGAGGATTTTTGTACGATTGCTTGAGCGCATATACCGAAACTCCATTAATGAATTGAGGACGCAGATGAGCCTGGCCCATACGCACGCAGCATGCGGCGTGCGACGACTGCGCCAATGCCCAGGATTCCCC
Source organism: Halomonas sp. G15 (assembly GCF_021282295.1). Lineage (NCBI taxonomy): Bacteria > Pseudomonadati > Pseudomonadota > Gammaproteobacteria > Oceanospirillales > Halomonadaceae > Halomonas > Halomonas sp. G15. Next base: position 196,396 of record NZ_JAJSPA010000002.1, read on the forward strand.
CAACAACCCACAGCACTACGACGTAGGCATTTGCAAATGCCAATGACGCGGCTTCAATAATCTCTTGATCTGTCTGACCGCCCTGCGTGGCGAGCTCAAAAGCCTGCGCAACGCCCGAAGCAGCAATGTCAGGTGTTCCTGGCGGAAATTCCACGCCTGTGGAATACAGCATTCCCAATAGGCTGCCGAGCAGCGCGACAGCGATGAGGCCGCCAAACTCGTAGGAAACCTCTTCGACTGATGAGGCCATGCCAGCCCGCTCGGGAGGGGCATTACCAACAATAGCTGCGGACGCCACGGCCATCACGAGGCCGAGTCCAGCACCGTTCAAGACCATGCCGGCTATCAGCCAACCGATTCCGTAGTGAAGACCTGCCGATGTCGCGAAAGCACCGAGCGCCGCAATGGCTAGGCCACTGGAAATCAGCATGCGCAAACCGAGCTTGTGCAGAAATGCTCCGCCAAGCAGAGCCGTTGGAACCGTGCCAACCACGACTACGGACACAAGCAAGCCTGCCTGCAAGGGGGTAAAGCCTGCGACCAGCTGGAAGTACTGGGTGGTCGCCAACTGGGTACCCCCAACTGAGAACATGGTCAGGGCCGCAGCGATGACCCCTGCGGAGAACGCTGGATTGCGAAAGATTGAGAAGTCGAGCAGCGGATGAGGCAATTGAGTTTGCCGACGAACGAAGACATACCCCGCGCCAACTGCAACCAACCAAGCAACGCCAGCCCCAAGCCAATCAGGATGGGCCTGGGCAAGATGCTTGATCCCGAGGGTCAGCGCCGACAAGGCGACTAGCGCAAGTAACGAGGAAGCAAGATCCCAGGGCTTTTCTTTTTCGATTGAACCTGACGGGGCAAAAATCAACGTCCCGATGATGGCCACCACAACTACCGGGACATTGATGAGGAAGACCGACCCCCACCAAAACCGCGCCAGAAGGAGTCCACCAATGATCGGACCTAGTGCCGCACCGACGATGGCGATGCAGCCCCAGATCGATATCGCAATATTGCGCTCTCGCTCGTCGACAAAGGTGATACGTATCAGCGCAAGCGTTGCCGGCATCATTGCCGCAGCACCTACAGCCAAGGCAGCGCGGGCACCGATCAAGACGGTAGAGCTTGGGGCGAAGGCGGCAGCTATCGACGCGATGCCGAAAATGACCAACCCCCCGAGGAACATCCTCCGATGACCAAGTCGATCGCCGAGGGTTCCGGCCCCCAGTAGCAGCCCGGCCATGACCAACGGATAAGCGTTGATGATCCACAAGCCCTCCGTCGGAGACGCATGCAGCTCACGGCTCAGTATTGGCAGCGCTGTGTAGAGCACTGAATAGTCGACCGTGACCAGCAGGAGGCCCGCCGCAACGGTGACCAGCAGGAGCCATCGCCTTGATGTTGAGAGGGTTGCTATTTCCATTGTTCTGAATTCCGAAGTGAGACGACGCAGCAGCCTTCACGAGACTGCATGCGGTTCATGCAGGTTGAGACTGTACATTACATCCTGTACAGTTACAAGCTTGAATCATGTGCCAAGTGCTGCTTGTTGCTCTGCCACTCGTGGAGCAGCGCTGACTGCGCGGCGTCTGACACATGCCTGGTCGCGGAGCGCGCAGCGCAAGCACTTTGGCCTGACACGGAGCGCCTCTGGAGACTGCGCGCGCCCGCTGCGCGGGAAGCACGGTCATGCTCATCAAGCCCCGAGGGGCTCAATGGAGTCGAATGGAACTACGACATTTGCGTTGCTTTATGGCATTGGCCGAAGAACTGCACTTTTGCAGGGCTGCAGCGAGGCTTCACATTGAGCAGTCCCCGTTGTCCAGGGCCATCAAGGAGCTTGAGGAGCACGTTGGTGCACGCTTGTTTGAACGCAACCGGCGCGGGACGTATCTGACGCCAGCTGGAGAAGCCTTCCAGCGAGAAGCGAGGCGGGTCTTCCTAGCACTGGAAAATGCGATTGAAGAAGCAAAAGCTGCCGCAGCAGGCCAGGCAAACTCTTATCACCTTGCGATTTGCGACGGGCTTACTCAGCCGAGACTTGCAGCATTTCTTGCAAATCTAAGAGAGGAGCAACCTGAGATTTCAGTACGAATATCAGAGGTGACCCTAGCTGAACAATTGCGAGGACTTCGCGATGGCACCTTTGATATTGGGTTTTCTCGCATGAGCAGCACCGGCGACGACATCGTTTCATTGCCTCTATGGCAAGAAAGGCTCGTGCTGGCCATACCTAGGCGACATCCATTACTTGCCTACGCAAGAGTGCCACTTGAGGAACTGCTTCGATACCCATTAGTAGGGTGCCACCCGGAGGTGTGTGAAGGCTATTTCCATAGCATCGAAAACTTACTGCGCGGATCTAGCGTTCAGCCCAATTTTATAGGGCAAGCAACCTCCTTGAGTATGCTCATGACGTTGGTAGCTGCCGGATATGGTGTTGGGTTTGTTACCACCCCTCAATCGGACGCTTGCAAATGCTCCGACGTCGTCACACGCCCAATATCCATGCAAAGCCCAATGCTGACAACATTCCTACTTCGAAAGATGCGTGAGGACACGCCAGAAAGCTTGACAGGATTTGTAGACCGCGCGCTCAGGGAGCTGGGCGACGATCTCAGCGACTGTTAATACAGTTCGATTTGCAAAAACCCAATCATCCATAATGTCGGTCATTGAGTGAAGTGACGCTTTCCACGGGATGCGGCTTGCTGTAGTAACGTACGGCTGATATTTCATGAATGACAATCGAGTCCCGTCTCAACGATAGCGCCGGATGCACCGCACGGTGCCCATGCCGCGACGCGTTCCGGTCCATGAAATTGATCGATGGACGGAACCAGCGGCCAGGCCCATCCTCCTCATACTCCCATAGCGCGATTTGGGCAGTCGCGTCCTCGGCATCGGAGAGAGTTACATCGCAGGCTTTTCGAAACAACACAACGTTATCTCCTGCCGGCGGCTCATCTGGGCGACGGCTTTGCGCCGATGGGTAGATGATGCCGTCGACAGCCAATTTATGATGGGCAGCAAGATAGTCGGCAACGGCCTGCGTCACGAGATAGTCTCGATCTTGCAGTTCAGGGACCACAGGTGCCGACAGGCGCTCGCCCAACGTCCTCAGAAAGTCGCGTCGCTGCGCTGCGGCACGTGTCGCCGGATCGAAGAGGCTTGTACCGGGTGGCAGCTCGACGTTAGCCAGTCGCCGAAGATCCAATAAGCGCAGCGGGCGAATCACCTCGAATGCCGCCATAGCAATCCGGCTGCCCACTGGTGGGCGTACCTCGGCAATGCAAATATCAGGATCCGTGGCGCCGTAGAACGCAGGCTGGCCCTGCCCGTTCATTCGGCCGGCAGCGCCAAGTCCCGCCGCAGGTGACCCCAGAAATCGTTCAGGCCAACGAAGCGCGGCAACAAGTGCTTCGTCAGTTTGGAATACTCGCCCCCTGTAGAGCGTCTTCAATGATGTATGTGGTCCCGCATCGATAACGACCGGCTGGCCCTCTTTGTCTCGATCATTGATGAGCTCGCCGAAGATCGTGCTGAGCAATGTTAGCGCCTTGGGATTGAAGTAGCGTATGTCAGAGCGCAGGCTGTCTTCCATCTCGCGCCATGCGTGCCCGAGCGGCTCCGCCATAGAAGACCTGAGGACAAACCAGGGGTCGTCATCGCCGTAGCGAGACTCTCCCGAGTCAGCGTCGTACCATAGCGTGCCGAGATGTTCGACGACCACCTCGACGGCCTCCTGAGGAATGCCGGTCAGCTCCGAAATCGTGGCCTGCAGGTCATTCCCGGCCGGCGTTCGGCCGAAGTGGATCACCGCCATGGTGTGGCTAGATTCCTCAAAAAACGTATCGATAACTTCCCCGCAAAGTTGGGCGACCTCCCAAAGGTCTGCTGCAGGTGCATCACCATCGCAGTACTCGCAAGAGTTCTCGGATGTCGCGGCGTCTCGCACCAGCCGCTGTAGATACGTCTCTCCAACACAATCAGCGCATATAAAACCCATACGGAAGCCCCAAAGCAGTTTGTCAACTCCATCAATTGACAGAACTATGACATGGGCTTGCCAACATCGGCGAACTTAGACCGCTGCCAGGGAGCGATGCGACGGGCGCCAACCTCTGGAGTTGGTTAAGCTGGCCAACATGGAAAATGAACCTGGGCACACAAGGAAGCACTATGCCAAGCAAACGAGCGACAACTGAAGAGACGGAAGCCGATCTGGAAGCACGCGTCCGGGCGGCGATCAAAGTGGCATTTCCTTGGATGCCAGACGGCGCCATCAAGCACCAGATCAAGTTCACTTTCAAATTCGGACGCCAGACCCTGGAGGTCGATGCCGGGAAATCCCGTGCCGAGGCCCGACTAGACATCCTTCTGGAGAAGGATGAAAAGCCTCTGGCCATCATGGAGCTTAAGAGACCCGGCATCACCCTGACCGATGACGACAGCGCACAAGGGTTGTCGTATGCACGATTGGTCCAGCCTCCGGCGCCGCTTGTGGTGATCACTAACGGCACCGCCGTCAGGATCCTTGAAACCTCCACGGGGAATCCCTGGCAACCAGCAACCCCGACAGAAGATGCGTTCCAGGACCTCATAACGCAAGCGAGCCGCGTCGCAGGTGCCGACGTCCGGCATGCCGTCGATACCTTGATGGGTACCACACCGACTGTATGGATGCAGGCCGTTCGCCTCGTGTCCTCGGAGACGATCGCAGAGCTCACAGCGTCCTGGGACGAACCAGCTCTTCCGTTCGCTGCTGAATTCCTAGCTCCACGTGCTGCAACACATCAGTTGTGGCGGAGCTTGGTTACGGGTGAGCGATTGCTGATTCTAGAAGGCTCGCCTCTCACTGGAAAAAGCAACGTGCTTCGCGAACTTTGCGCACGCACAGAGCAAAGCGATACGCTCGCTATCCTGTACGTTGAGACGGGTGTTGGAGGCGGCGCGCTCCAAACACTGGCCGATGCCCTCTCGCGATCGCTGAGTTGGCCCGTGTCCCCTCAAGAGGCCCGTAACTGGCTGATCCGTGTCTCAAAACACGACGGCGTGAGGTTGGTTTTGGCGTTTGACGGGTTGCACGTGGCCGACACCACGTCCCTGCGCGAGATCGAAGATCTCACCTCCAGCACTTTTGGCGCGTCGCTGTCAGTCGTGCTCGCGATGGATGACACTGTGGCGCAGAGCGTGCTCAAAGCACCAAACCAGCGCTCTCTTTCTCCATTGGGGCGCCGATCCAAGGTAGTGCGCGTCGGATATCTGAGTGACCGGGAGTTCAAGCTTGCTCATGCTCTTTTGGGAAAGCGCCGCCTGTACTTGATGCATGGCGCTGATATGACCCCCGAGTATCGAGAACCATGGGTGCTGCGGGCGATCAGCGGATATGGTCATGCAGCACTCACAGGCAAGCCAGATACGCAGGCCCTCTCACTGCCCTCGCTGCTCGGGCCACGGTTGATGCAGCTCGTACGAACACGTTTCGCAAACGACCACGAACTGCGGCGGAGGTTCAGGGGCTTAGCGCGCTCGATGATTGCGGATGCACAAGACAGAACACGGCCACCAGAAATTGCGCTCCAACAAATGGAGATGGGTGTAATCCGCCGTGCTGCGGTAAGGGCGGAGCTTGAACCCGATGATCTTCAGTGGCTGATTGATCATGGATTCGTTCGCCCTGACATGCACGACGTCGCAGGAGCTACGATTTTGATTCGACTGCCAGAGTTGCTGGCAAGCGAGATGGCACACGCGCTGGCAGACGAAATCGTGCAGCGGTCAAAGAACGACCTGCACGAAGCTGCTGCCTGGATCTCCGGCGCGGCAAGTAATCTTCCACTCGGTGAAGTGGTTGCGGCTCAAGCCCTTGTCGATGCGGCCAAACGGCCAAGCGGCCTGCCCGTCGGCCTCATCACTGCCCTGGTGGACATACCGCCCGAACGCGAGGTACTGGATGCAGGTGGCCACTATGCACTGGCGCTGCCTGATGGCACTTTGGTGGACATCAAGCACCAGCTCGATGGCAAAGCCTTTGTGGTCATTGAGGGGGTTCATCACGAGATTGATCTCGGTGATGATGAACAGGTCGCCTACAAAAACATCCACCCATGGCTAATTCTGTCTCACGTGGCATCCACGCCTTTCGAGGTGGAAGGAGAACATGGGGCGCGCAGAGAAGACCCGAACCTGCTCCTGCAGATTGCGACGTGCCCAATGCCTCTTCGAGGAAATCGTGGCCCGCAATCGCTTCGAATGCTACCCACGGTAGACTTACCCAATGGTATATCAATCGTGGATTCAGAAGCGGGGATCATTGAGCCGATCACGCTCGGCATCCTAGACTATCTTTCCGGCGATGAGGATCAGGCGGACAACTGGGTCGCGACTGCGGCCCATTCAGGCTCAATCGCCTTGCTCTCGCGGGTTCATACGGCACTCGGGGTCCTTGCGGCCTTCGAGACCCACGCAAGAAGCGAATGGGCGAAGTCCCAACTCAGTGCGGTGATTCTTCCCAAATTAGGTGAAGCACTGAACGATGCGGAAGAACCTTCGCCGGAAAACTGAGCCAGCTTGGTCAACTTTCGGAAGGGCGCGCAGTCCAGCAGACGGAGAATATGGCCTAACTATTGAAGATTGCTGGGCGAGGGACAACGATGCGTTCTAGCCCCTCGCTCAGCACAATCCTACCCAACCTCGAGCACGGCTGCTCTGTCCACGAGACGCCTCACGCTTTCGCGAACCGGATCCGGGAACTCAGGCGAATCAATAGGAACCTCCAATGCGGGTTGTGCTGCGGTCAGCAATGCCTGCACTACCTTATCCAGGTTGGTCGGCGTCACTAAGTCGATGGCTACGCGATCGCCCAGCCCAGGCTGAGGTTTTGTCAACAGGTGATACAGCGCCCATGATTCGGCGTGTGAGGCGCGCTTCAGCATCACCTGCGCAAGCTTGAGCTTGAGCGGCACCAACTGCCAGTCGGGCACTCGCTGTCCGCGGTTGCCAATGCTGATGGACAGCAGCTTGCCCGCCTTCAGTTCGCGGTTTATCTGGTCCTTGGACTTGCCCGCCAGCTTGGCGAATAGGGGCACGGGCAAGCTGCTCGACGCCTCGTAGATCTCCAGCATCTCCTCTCGCTCGCGCTGGATGTCCGACACCGCAGGCTCCCGCGCCACCGGGGCCTGCACGATGGGCACAGGAGATAGGCGCTGGAACGCGACGCCTTGACTCCCAGCACTGACAACAATGGGTACGCCATCCGCGGACGGCACACCACCCATTGCCGCTACGATCGCAGCCTCGGCCAGTTTCTCGTCGTCAGCCATCGTCGGCACACCTTCGATGTGGATCGTCAGATGCGTGCTCGCAGCCTCCACCTGCCCCTGCTCCAGAAGGTCCAGGCGGTCGGCCCAGTCCTGCATCATCCGGCGCCGTGGTTCCACATACTTGGCATGGTTGTACGCAGAGCTGACCTTGTTCGGATCGGAATGGGACAACTGGGCGTCCACCCAGATTTTGGGATATCCAACCTCATTGAGCGCCGTCGACAGAGTGCCACGGATGCCATGGCCGGTCAGTTGGTCTTCATAGCCCATCCGGCGCAAAGCGCTGTTGAGCGTGTTTTCGCTGATGCGTTTCTTGAGCTCACTGCGATGTGCAAGGAGATAGCGCTGAGCCGGCTTCATTTCACCGAGGAGATAGCGCACCACCTCAATGGCCTGCAGGGACAGCGGAACGACATAGGGCGGAACATCCTGGGGCCGCTTGCCAGCCTTGCGCATCTCGTCCTGCAGTTGTTTGACGAACTCAGGCGGGATGATCCACAGGCCACGATCTAGGTCAAACTGATCGGGGGTCGCTAGGCGCAGCTCTCCGGTGCGCACACCCGTCAGGAACAGGAGGCGGATGCCCAACTGCGTCTGCAGACCACGCCGACGATAGTCGCGTAGCCTCAGGAGCATCTCGGGCAGCTCATGCAGGCGCAGATAGGGGTTGTGGGCCGTCGGCGGTTTGGGGGCCGCAACCACGTCAAGATCTGAGGCCGGATTGACCTCCATTCCTTCGGCGATCACCAGGGCATAGCGGAACATCTGCCGGAACCAGGTTCGAACCTTTTCCGCAGTGGTGAAAGCCTTGCGTTCCTCAATCTTTGCCAGGACCCCCAGAAGCTGAGGTCGCCGGATGTCGAAGATCGACATCTTGCCCAGGCTCGGCAGCACGTCGCGATCAAAGATCCGCAGAATCTGCGAGAGCGTGCTTTGACGACCCTCCTTGAGTTCCTTGCGGCGATGCTCCACCCAGGCGTCGAAGACCGCCTTGAAGGTATGCTCGGCGGCAAGCTGAATGGCGTGCCGCTTCTGCTTGCGATCGGTGTGCGGATTGATGCCCTTGGCCAGCAGGGCTCTAGCTTCGTCACGCAGGATGCGAGCATCACGCAAACCGATCTCAGGATAGTTGCCCAGTGAGATGCGTTTTTGCTTGCCTAGCCAGTAGTAACGGAAGTGCCACGACTTTCCACCGACTGGTGAGACTACCAGGCCGAGGCCATCAAGATCGGGGAGGTTGTAGAGTTTGCCAGTGGTCTTGGCCTGGCGGACGATCAGATCAGAGAGTGCCATCATCGAGCTCCTAAGTTGAGACTTAGGCTCAATGCTCGTCACGGTTCCACTCCTGGCCCAGCAACAATCCGGTCCTGGATCCACCCGTATTCTTTGGCCTCAATTTTGGCCTTAAAAACACTGGCTGCCGGTGGATTTCGGTGGACGGCCCTGGAATGAAAAAAGGGGCCGAAGCCCCTTTTTTCAACGACTTACAGACATCAGTGGAAGTCTGTAGATCCTAAATTGGAGCGGGAAACGAGATTCGAACTCGCGACCCTCGCCTTGGCAAGGCGATGCTCTACCACTGAGCTATTCCCGCCTGACTCGAGAGCGAATTATACGGATAAGCCGGTGACTGTCAAACGTTTTTGCGCCTCGCTTGCTGCCTCACTGCCTACATGGAGCGCCGGAGGTGGGGCCAGGCCGCGCGGAGGTAGAGAACCATCGACCACAGCGTGAGCGCGGCGGCCACGTAGAGCGTTACCACCGCCAGCATGGCGATGGGAGTGCCAGGGGCGAAGGCCAGCAGCAGGAAGATAGCCACCATCTGCAGGGTTGTCTTGAGCTTGCCGATCCAGGACACCGCCACGCTGCCACGCTTGCCCATCTCGGCCATCCACTCGCGCAGTGCCGAGATCACGATCTCGCGGCCGATGATCACCAGCGCCGGCAGGGTCAGCCAGATCACGTCGTAGCGCTCGATCATCAGCGCCAGGGCTACCGCCACCATCAGCTTGTCGGCCACCGGGTCGAGGAAGGCGCCGAACGGCGTGGTCTGGTTCCAGCGCCGGGCCAGATAGCCGTCGAGCCAGTCGGTGACCGAGGCCAGGGCGAAGAAGGCGGCGGCCAGCGGCATGCTCCAGGTGAAGGGGAGGTAGAACAGCACCACCAGCAGCGGGATGAAGGCGATACGGACCAAGGTGAGGATATTCGGGATGTTCATCGCGCGAAGCTGTCCTTGCCGGTGATGGGGGGCATTGAGCGTTGACGTATTCTATCCCCCTTGGCGGCCATCATCCATGCAGGGCGCGATGGATCGTCTCGGCAAGGCTGTCGCTGATGCCTGGCACCCGGGCGAGTTCGTCGCGGCTGGCCTGCTTGACCCCCTGCAGGCCACCGAAGAAGCGCAGCAGTTCGCGCCGGCGCTTGGGGCCCACGCCGGCGATGCCCTCGAGGGTCGAGGTGCGGCGTACCTTGTCGCGGCGGGTGCGGTGGCCGATGATGGCGAAACGGTGCGATTCGTCGCGGATGTGCTGGATCAGGTGCAGCGCCGGAGAGGAGGCCTCGAGGTTCAGCGTCCGCTCCACGGTCTCCAGGAACAGCGTCTCCAGGCCCGCCTTGCGGGTGGTGCCCTTGGCCACGCCGAGCAGGGTGATACCGCTGACCCCGAGGGATTCGAGCACCTCGCGGGCCATGTTGAGCTGCCCCTTGCCGCCATCCACGACGAGCACGTCCGGCGCCTGGCCCTCGCCCTCCTTGACGCGTCGGAAGCGGCGGGTCAGCGCCTGCTGCATGGCTGCGTAGTCGTCGCCCGCCGCGACGCCCTCGATATTGAAGCGCCGGTAGTCCGACTTGCGTGGCCCGTTCTGGTCGAACACCACGCAGGAGGCGACGGTGGCCTCGCCGTGACTGTGGCTGATATCGAAGCACTCCAGGCGTGTCGGGGGTGCCTGCATGCCCAGGGCCTCGCGCAGCGCCTCGAAGCGTTGCGCCAGCTGGTTCTGGCTGGCCAGCTGGCCGGCCAGCTGCTGTTCGGCGTTGGTGCGCGCCAGCTCCTTCCACTGGGCGCGATGGCCGCGCACCTGGTCGGTCAGGCGTACGCGGCGGCCGGCGCGCTCGCCGAGTGCCCGGGCGATCAGCTCGGCATCGGGGACGGGGTGGCTGGTGATCACCTCACGGGGGATCTCGCGGGCCTGACCCAGGTAGTACTGGCTGATGAAGTCGCCGAGCAGCGCCTCCTCGGACAGGTCCAGGCCGTTGGCAGGGGCGTGGTGGCGGGCCCCCAGCAGGCGTCCCTGGCGGATCGCCAGCACCGAGATGCATAGCGCCCCGGGGCGGCTGGCCAGCGCAAAGGCGTCGGCGTCGCCATCCCCGGTGTCCACGAACTGGCGCTGCTGCAGCTGGCGCAGCTGCTGGACCTGGTCACGCAGCCGCGCCGCCTCCTCGAAGGCCAGTTCGCGGCTGGCCGCCTCCATGGCATCGCTCAGCTCGCGGGTGACCTGTTCGCTCTTGCCCTCCAGGCACTGCACGGCGTGTTCCAGGTCGCGGCGGTAGTCGGCCTCGCTGATGTAGCCCACGCAGGGCGCGCTGCAGCGATTGATCTGGTACTGCAGGCAGGGGCGTGTGCGGTGGGCGAAGACGCTGTCCTCGCAGTTGCGGATGCGGAAGATCTTCTGCATCAGCGAGAGGCTGTCGCGCACCGCGTGGCTGCTGGGGTAGGGGCCCAGGTAGCGGCCGTCATCGCGGCGCTGGCGGGCGCGCTTGTACTCCAGGGCCGGGAAGGGATGGCGGTCCGTGACGAAGACGAAGGGGTAGGACTTGTCATCACGCAACAGGATGTTATAGGGCGGGCGCAGCTCCTTGATCAGGGTCTGCTCGAGCAGCAGGGCCTCTGTCTCGCTGTTGGTCACCGTGACCTGGATATCGGCGATGCGTCCCACCAGCGCCTGGGTCTTGGTGTTGAGTGCGCCACGGAAGTAGCTGGCCAGGCGCGCCTTCAGGCGGCGCGCCTTGCCGATATAGAGGGTGTCGCCAGCTGCGTCGAGCATGCGGTAGACGCCGGGGGCCTCGCTGACGTGGGCCAGGAAGCGGCGATGGTCGAAGGTCATGGCTCGCAGATTACTGGAGGCTGGAGAAGCCTTCCACCAACCCGTGGCGAAGCCCCAGGTGGGTGAGCTCCACGTCGGAGTTGACCCCGAGCTTCTCGAAGACGCGATAGCGGTAAGTGTTCACCGTCTTGGGGCTGAGGAACAGGCGGTCGGAGATGTCAGCGACCTTCTGGCAGTTGATGATCATCATCGCCACCTGCATCTCCCGGGAGGAGAGCTCGTCGAAGGGATTCTCGGGTGAGTCGATACGCGACAGTACCAGACGCTGTGCCACGTCGGGACTGACATAGCGTTGGCCGTGGAATACCTCGCGGATGGCGCCAACCATCTCGTCGTGCTTGGAGTCCTTGCTGACCAGGCCCCAGGCGCCGGCATCCAGCAGGCGCTGGGCGAAGGTATCCTCCAGCCAGGCGGTCAGGATCAGCACCCGGGCATCCGGCAGGGTGCGGGTGATCTTGCGGGTGGCTTCGAGCCCGCCGATACCCGGCATGCGCACGTCCATCAGCACCACGTCGGGCTTGAGGCGGCGGGTCTGGGTGATCGCTTCCTCGCCATTCGAGGCCTCGCCGATGACCCGCAGGTCCTTCTCGGCATTCAGCAGGTGCGCAAGACTGGTCCTTACCAGGTGATGGTCATCGGCAATCAGTACCTTGATCAACGCGGGTGACTCCTGAACGGCTCGACAGCAGCGAGACTTCTCATCAAGGGAACGGGTCCTGATGCAATAAAGAGTGGCACAACTGGCAGAGGGTAGGAAAGCCTACTTAGGTTAATGGGAGGGCTATCGCAGTTACGCCCTTCGTGGGAGCGCAGATTCTGTCGGGTCGACGCTTCGACGATGGCGCGCCCTTCGTGGGAGCGCAGATTCTGCGCGATGGCGCCGGTAGGCGCCCTTGTACCACCGCGATCGCCGATAAATCGGGCTCCCACAATAATCGGGCTCCCACAATAATCGGGCTCCCCACAATAATCGGGCTCCTCACAATAGTGTTGTCTCTATCTGCGGTAGCCCTGAGGTTAATGGGCTAACGAAAAAATGCTTGACGCTGCAGGTCTCGCTCCGTAATATCTGCCTCGTTCTCGCAACGGCGAGACGCTGTGGGGCCTTAGCTCAGCTGGGAGAGCGCAACACTGGCAGTGTTGAGGTCAGCGGTTCGATCCCGCTAGGCTCCACCAACAAGACATCTCGAATCAGCCGCTTAGCGCACCCCGCTAGGCGGCTTTTTCGTGTGCCCGAGGGGGCGCGTCATTTTTCCTGCGCGTACGGAGTGGCGCTGTCGTGTAGGGAGAGCGGCAGGCGCGCCATGGCGTCGACATGTCGCAGGAGCATTGATGTTCGCCGTCTGGTGCCGGCCGGCGCGCTTGCGTACTCTGTTGGCACATTCACGAGTGTATGGAAGCGGGCGAGATGGCTGACGAGGCGCGGGCGCTGGACGAACTGGCCGATCAAGTGTCGCGGACCCTGGAGCAGGGCAGAGGGCGACGTCGCCTGGCAGTCATGTTCTGGGGCCTGCTGTTGCTGCTGGTGGCGGTGGCGGCGTGGTGGTGGTGGCCCGAGGAGGAGACGACCCGCTGGCAGCAGGTGGCGCTGGAGCGTGGCGACATGCGGCTGACCGCGACGGCCACCGGCAACCTGGCGGCGAAGAGCGAGGTGACGGTGGGCGCCGAGATCTCCGGGTTGATCACTGAGGTGAATGTCGCCGAGAACGATGCCGTGGCACAAGGCCAGGTGCTGGCGCGCTTCGACACCGAGGAACTGGAGGTGGCGCTGACCCAGGCCGAGGCCCGCCACGCCTCGGCCGTTGCGGCAGTGGACGAGGCCCTGGCCACCCAGGAGGAGGCGGTGCTGGCCGAGCGTCGCCTGGCCTCCCTGGTGGCTCGGCAGAGCGTCTCGCGGGAGGCGCTGGATACCGCCCGAGCCACCCGCAAGCGCGCCGATGCCCGGGTGGTCACCAGTCGTGCGGCGGTGCTGGAGGCAGAAGCGGCGGTCAGCCAGGCACGAACCCGCCTGGGCAAGAGCGTGATCACCTCACCCATCGACGGGGTGGTGCTGAAGCGCCAGGTGGAACCGGGCAATACCGTGGCGGCCAACTTCCAGGCGCCGGAGCTGTTCCTGCTCGCCGAGGATCTTCAGGTGATGGAGCTGCATGTGGCGGTGGACGAGGCCGATGTGGGCCTGGTGGCCGCGGGGCAGCCCGCACGGTTCGGGGTGGATGCCTGGCCCAACCGCGAATTCGAGGCCGAGGTGCTATCGGTCTACCTCTATCCCACCATCGAGAACAACGTGGTGACCTATACCGCAGTGCTCGGCGTGGACAACACCGAGGAGCTGCTGCGTCCCGGCATGACCGCTACCGCCACCATCACCACCGGCGAGCGTCACGACGTACTGCTGCTGCCCAACCAGGCGCTGCGCTTCTCTCCGCCGGCGGCACAGAATGCCGGCGGAAGCCTGATGATGGGGCCGCCGGGCATGCGCGGCGGCGGCCAGGCAGCCGCCGGCAATGCCGTCTGGGTGCTGCGCGATGGCTCGCCGCTGCGGGTACCGGTGCGCACCGGCTACACCGACGGGCAGCACACCGAACTGCTGGGCGGTGACCTGGCCGAGGGCGACGAGGTGCTGGTGGGAGTGCAGGCCGATGCCCGCTGAGGCCGGACTGGCGCCGGCCAGGGGGCTGCCGATCCTCGAGATGCGCGGCATCCGCAAGGTCTACGGCAGTGGCGGAACGGCAGTGCACGCCCTGGCCGGGGTCGACCTGACCATTCGTGCCGGGGAGTTCGTGGCGGTGATGGGGCCGAGCGGCTCCGGCAAGTCCACCTGCATGAACCTGCTGGGCTGCCTCGACGTGCCCAGTGCAGGGGAATACTGCTTCTGCGGCGTGCCGGTGGCAGGTCTCTCCCGGGATGCCCTGGCGTTGCTGCGCCGCCACTACATGGGCTTCGTGTTCCAGAGCTTCAACCTGCTGCCACGCATCACGGCGCTGGACAACGTGGCGCTGCCGCTGGTCTATGCCGGCGAGGGGCGTGAGCGCCGGCGCCGCCGCGCCATGGCGGCGCTGACATCGGTAGGCCTGGCGCAGCGTGCCATGGCGACCTCGAGCCAGCTCTCCGGCGGCCAGCAGCAGCGGGTGGCCATCGCCAGGGCCCTGGTCACCGAGCCGCCGCTGCTGCTCGCCGATGAGCCTACCGGCAACCTGGATACCGCGCGGGCCGAGGAGATCATGGGCCTGCTCGCCGCGCTGCGTGCCGACCGTGACATCACCATCGTGATGGTCACCCATGAGCCGGATATCGCCGCCCATGCCGACCGGGTGCTCTACTTCGTGGATGGTCGCCTGACCCGCGACGGCACCCCGGCGGAGGTGCTGATATGAGGCTTGCAGATACCCTGGGCATGGCCGTGCAGGCCATCGTGCGCAACAAGCTGCGCTCCTTCCTGACCACCCTGGGCATCATCATCGGCGTGGCCAGCGTGGTGGCCATGGTCCACCTGGGGCAGTCGGCCACGCGCAGCGTCACCGAACAGATCGCCAGCATCGGCTCCAACCTGCTGTTCGTGATGCCCGGTACCGCCCAGCGCGGCCCCGGCGGGGTGCGAACCAGTGCCGAGCCCTTCGCCATGGACGATGTTGAGGCGCTGCGCCGCGAAGTCGATGGCATCCTGGTGGCGCCCGGGCTCTCGCGCTCAACCAGTGTGGTGCTGGGCAATGCCAACGAGACGCTGAGCGTGGAGGGCACCAGCAACGAGTACTTCACGGTGCGCAACCATGCGGTGGCCCAGGGGCGCGGCTTCGAGGAGGCGGAGCAACGCGCCGGGGCGGCGGTGTGCGTGATCGGCCAGACCGTGGTGGACGAGATGTACGGCCTGCAGGAGCCTCTGGGCAGTACCCTGCGGGTGGGGCGCACCGCCTGCCAGGTGGTGGGCGTGCTGGAGGCCAAGGGGCAGTCCATGGGGCAGGATCGCGACAAGGCGGTGCTGATGCCGATCAAGGCGGTGCAGCGCCGCCTGGTCGGCGAGCTGGATGTCAGCGTGGTCTACGTCTCGGCACTGGTCGACGGCACCACCCAGCGGGTGCAGGGGGAGATCGAGGCGCTGCTGCGTCAGCGTCGCCGGCTGGCCGAGGGGGAGCCGGACGACTTCTATGTGCGTGATACCCAGGACATCGCCGACGCCCTGGAGCAGACCACCGCCACCCTGACCATACTGCTCGGCGCCATCGCCGCGGTGAGCTTGCTGGTGGGCGGCATCGGCATCATGAACATCATGCTGGTGTCGGTGACTGAGCGGACCCGGGAGATCGGCATCCGCCTGGCCATCGGTGCGCGCAGCGGCGATGTGCAGACCCAGTTCCTGGTGGAATCGGTGTTGCTGGCCACCCTGGGCGGCCTGGTCGGGCTGGTGCTGGGCGTGGGCGGCACCTGGCTGGTGACCGAGAAGCTGGGGATGCCCTTCGTGCTCTCGCCCGCGGTCATGGCGCTGGGCTTCTCGTTCTCGGTGGCCATCGGGGTGGCCTTCGGCTACTTCCCGGCCCGCAAGGCGGCGCGCCTCAACCCCATCGAGGCGCTGCGCCACGAGTAGCCGAGCCTCAGGGCCTTGTGTGCCAGAAGGGCTGGCCCAGGGTCGGGGTGCTGGGGCTTGCCGTCTGGCGCTGCTCCATCAGACCGGCCCGGAAGGCCTCACGCCCCGCCTCGATGGCCCGGGCGAAGGCGCCCGCCATCTGTGCCGGCCGGCGTGCCCTGGCCACGGCGGTGTTGAGCAGCACGCCGTCGAAGCCCATCTCCATGGCCTCGGCGGCCTGGGAGGGGGCGCCGAGGCCGGCGTCGATGATCAGCGGCACGTCGAGGCGTTCGCGCAGGGTGCGCAGGGCGTAACGGTTCATCAGTCCGCGTCCGGTGCCGATGGGCGCGCCCCAGGGCATCAGCGCCTGGCAGCCGGCCTCGTGCAGTCGCTGGCAGAGCACCAGATCGTCGGTGCAGTAGGGCAACACCTTGAAGCCCTGGTCGATCAGTTCCCGGGCGGCCTCCAGCAGGCCGAAGGGGTCGGGCTGCAGGTTGTAGTCGTCGCCGATCACCTCGAGCTTGATCCAGGGGGTGTCGAACAGCTCCCGGGACATCTCGGCCAGGGTGATCGCCTCCCGGGCGGAGCGACAGCCGGCGGTATTGGGCAGCAGCCGGCAGCCGCTCTCGCGCAGGATCTGCCAGAAGGCGTCGCCGTCGCCGCCGGCGGGGTTCTGGCGGCGCAGCCCCAGGGTGAGCATGTCGCAGCCAGCGGCGGCGATCGCCTCCTGCATCACCACGGGTGAAGGGTAGAGGGCGGTGCCCAGCAGGAAGCGGCTGGCGAAGGCCTCGCCATAGAGCACCAGGGCGTCGTCATGGGCGTCGTTGCGAGTGTTCATCAGCCACCTCCTACCGGGGCCACGATATCGATGCGGTCGCCTTCGTCGAGGGTGCGCTCGGGCCAGGTGGAGCGGGGGGCGAAGGCGTCGTTGATGGCCACGGCGACGCGGCGCTCGCCGTACCCCCAGCGCTCCAGGGCCTGGTCCAGGGCGGTACCCTCGGGCAGCCGGGTGGCATCGCCATTGAGGCTCAGGGTGATCTCGTTCATGGGGCACTCCTATTCAACGGTTTCGACGCCGGGTCAAGCCAGCGACTCCTGGGGCGCGGCCTCGGACAGCACCGCGGCGAAGGGGCGCTCGCCCTGGTCGCGGATCTCGGCCAGCACATGGTCGACCACCGCCGGGGCCAGCAGGTAGCCATGGCGGAACAGGCCGTTGGCGCCGATCAGGCCGTCCTCTCGGGAGACGTGGGGCAGGTTGTCGCGAAACGCCGGCCGCAGGTTGACGCCCTGCTCGAGGATGCGCGCCTCGGCGAAGGCCGGTGACAGTGTGTAGAGGGCGCTTGCGAGCTCCAGCGACGACTGCAGCGAGATCGGCGAGCGATCCTCGCTCTCGATGGAGGTGGCGCCGATCACGAAGCGCCCGCCGGGCTTCGGGACCACGTAGAGCTGATAGCGTGGGTGCATCAGGCGAACCGGCCGGGAGAGGCGCACCTCGTCGGTATGCACATGCAGGGTCTCGCCGCGCACACCGCGCAGGGTGGGGTGGCGCGGCCTGGCGCCGTGGCCACGGCAGTCGATGACCAGGTCGAAGGCGCGTCGGCCGGCGGGCGTGGTCACTTCGCCGGGATGGGTCTCCACCGGGGTGTGGCCGTGACAGTCGCCGCCCAGGGCATGAATCGCCTCGAGCAGCCGGGTGAGCAGCTCGCGGTTGTCGAGATGGGCCTCGTCGGCGAGGAACAGGCCGTGGCGAAAGCCCGTCAGGCCGGGCTCCAGCGCATGGACGCCGGCGGCATCCAGTTCACGGTAGCCCGGGGGGGCGCCAAGGGCGTCGTCCAGGTCACGCCGGAACTGGGTCAGTTCGTTCTCGTCCTGGGGGTGGGCCACCACCAGGCTACCGTGCTGGTGCCACAGTTCCGGTGCCTCGAGTTCGGCGAGCCACTCGGGCCAGCGGGTCAGGGCCACCCGGCCCATGTCGTAGACGCAGCGCTCGCTGACCACGGTCTCGGCCAGGGGGGCGACCATGCCGGCGGCGGTCCAGGCCGCCGCCGGAGGGGTGTCGAGTGCGCCGGCGTCATACAGGGTGACGGCGTGGCCGTCGCGCAGCAGCCGCCAGGCGAGAAGGCGGCCGAGCAGACCGGCGCCGGCCACGGCAATGCGGCGTTGGGAAGGCGTGTTCATGGGGCTGGTATCCGGCGGTTGGCGGTGATGAGCAGGCCGGATGCGGGACAGGGGCGTGCAGCGATGCACGATCTTGTTCCCTCCGCAGGCATCAACCTGATCAGGTTCAACGGGTTCGGCCGTACCGATCTCAGCCCCCGAGTCCACCGCTTCGCGGCTACCGGGGCTCCCCGACAAGTGCTGTCAACATAACCAAAGAGGCCCGCCGACGCAATCGAGCGTCGGCGGGCCTCAGAATAGGGTCGGCGGTGGGCCGATCAGGCACAGTCGGCAGCACCCTCGCCGAACATGTCGAACAGCAGCTCGCGGCCCATGCCGGTGAGCACGAAGCGCCGCTGCTCATTCCAGGTAGCAGCCTCGCTGCTCTCGAGGATGCGCTGGCAGGCCGACCACTCGCGGCAGTCGCTCTCCAGCGTCTCCAGAGCATCGGGGTCGAGGCCACGATGGGGCACGGTGACGGTCTCGAGGACGTGGCCCTGACGGTAGAGCAGGGCGGCCATGTTGGAGAGGCACTGGCGCAGGCTGCGCTGCATGCCGAAGGTGTCGATCGAAGGGGTAGTCATGCGCCGCGTCTTCCCTGGTGGAATGTGCTGCGGCGCATTATACAACCTTGGTCGCACAAGACCAAGGTCTAATGAGTGCCGGCGTCAGTCGTCAACCTGGCCCAGCAGCAGGAACTCGATCAGCGCCTTCTGGGCGTGCAGGCGGTTGCCGGCCTCCTGCCAGACCACGGCTCGCGGGTCGTCGAGCAGGGTCTCGCTGATCTCCTCGCCGCGGTGGGCGGGCAGGCAGTGCAGGAAGAGCGCGTCGTCCTGCGCCCGATCCAGCAGCGCCTCGGTCACCTGGAAACCGGCGAAGGCCGCTTCCCGCTTTGCCTGCTCCTCCTCCTGTCCCATGGAGGCCCAGACGTCGGTGGTCACCAGGTCCGCACCGGAGACGGCCTCGGCGGGATCGCGCAGGATGGTGACACGGTCGCCCGCGGCCGCGAGGATATCCTGGCGCGGCTCATAGCCCTCGGGGCAGCAGATGCGCAGCCGGAAGTCGAACTGGCGGGCGGCATTGATCCAGGAGTGGCACATGTTGTTGCCGTCGCCGATCCACACCGCAGTCTTGCCACTCACACTGCCGCGCAGCTCGGTCCAGGTCATCACGTCGGCGAGCAGCTGGCAGGGGTGGTAGTCGTCGGTCAGGGCGTTGATCACCGGCACGCTGCTGGCGGCGGCGTACTCCTCGAGCCCGGCATGGGAGAAGGTGCGGATCATGACGATGTCAACCATCTCCGAGAGCACCCGGGCGGTGTCGCCGATGGGCTCGCCGCGGCCGAGCTGGGTATCGCGGGGCGAGAGGAACAGCGCATGGCCCCCGAAGTGCGCCATGGCGGTCTCGAAGGAGACCCGGGTGCGAGTCGAGGACTTCTCGAAGATCATCGCCATGGTGTGGTTCGGGAAGGGGGTATAGGTGGGGCCCTCCACCTTTAGCGCGTTCTTGATGGTGATGGCGCGCTGGATCAGGTTGCTCAGCTCTTCGGGGCTGGCATCCATCAGGGTCAGGAAGTGCCGAGTGGCCATGGGGTGCTCCTCGTAAAAACGCACATCCTAGCCAGCCGCCGGGGGATGCGCAACGCGCCATGGATCAGTAGAATGGCCTCCATCAAGACCTACTGTCGGACTCGGGTATTGCCCGAGCCGGCATTCGCGACCTCTGTTGTCCATTACATTCATAGGGAGACGCCATGAGCACCACCCTCGAGAACATCCAGCGCCAGATCGGCGAGAATCCGATCCTGATCTACATGAAGGGTACCCCGCAGCTGCCCCAGTGCGGCTTCTCCGCCCAGACCGTCCAGGCGCTGATGTCCTGCGGCGAGCGTTTCGCTTTCGTCAACATCCTGGACAACCCGGATATCCGTGCCGAGCTGCCCAAGTACGCCAACTGGCCCACCTTTCCGCAGCTGTGGGTCGAGGGCGAGTTGGTCGGTGGCTGCGACATCGTGCTGGAGATGCACCAGAACGGTGAGCTCGAGACGCTGATCAAGGAAACTGCTGCCAAGCACAAGGATGATCAGCCGGAAGGCTGAACGGGCTACGTCAGGTGCCGTAAGCCTCAAGCTTGAAGAGCAGCACTTCGCTCCTGGAAGCTTGAAGATAAAACACCCCTGCAGCATGGCTGCAGGGGTGTTTGCTTATGGGCTAAATACGCTTGAGCTGCCTTCCGGCTTCCAGCCTACGGCTGCTCCTCCATTCCCTGTTCGCGCTGGGCCTGGGCCCAGCCGCCGATCTCCTTGTAGCGATTGACCATGGCGCAGAACAGCTCGGCGGTTCGCTCGGTGTCGTAGCGCGCCGAGTGGGCCTCGCTGTTGCTGAATTCGATGCCGGCGGCGCGGCAGGCGCGGGCCAGCACGGTCTGGCCGTACATCAGGCCGGCCAGGGAGGCGGTATCGAAGCTGGAGAAGGGGTGGAAGGGGTTGCGCTTGATGCCGCAGCGATTCACCGCGGCGTTGAGGAAGCCGTGGTCGAAGGCCGAGTTGTGGCCGACCAGGATGGCACGGGTGCAGCCATGGGCCTTGATCGACTTGCGCACCGGACGAAAGATCTCGCCCAGCGCCTCGGCCTCGGATACCGCCACCTGGCGGCGCAGGGGGTCGTCGAGATTGATGCCGGTGAAATCCAGCGCCGACTGCTCGACGCTGGCGCCCGCAAAGGGCTCCACGTGAAAAGCGTAGGTGGACTCGGGAATCAGGTTGCCCTCGGCATCCATGGTCAGGGTGACCGCGGCGATCTCGAGGATCGCGTTGCGCTCCGGGTTGAAGCCGCCTGTTTCCAGGTCCACCACCACCGGCAGGTAGCTGCGGAATCGCTGTGCCATCAGGTCGCGGGCGATCGCCTCGCTCATGCACCTCTCCTTCGTGTTTGGCCTTCGTGTCACGGGCAGGTCGGCCATGGCCCGGTCAGAATTCGCGCAGTCTAGCAGCTCGCTCCGGAGACGTCCCGCGGGGCGGTATTCGAGGCCCGGCTGGCGCGCTATACTGACGGCCTCTAGCGTTCATCAGAAAGGAGCTCCCCGAATGTCCGATGTCAAGAAGGTTGTGCTGGCCTATTCCGGCGGCCTGGACACCTCCGTAATCGTCAAGTGGTTGCAGGAAACCTACAACTGCGAGGTGGTGACCTTCACCGCCGACATCGGCCAGGGCGAGGAGGTGGAGCCGGCGCGTGCCAAGGCACAGGCGCTGGGCGTCAAGGAGATCTACATCGAGGACCTGCGCGAGGAGTTCGTGCGCGACTACGTCTATCCGATGTTCCGCGCCAACACCATCTACGAGGGCGAGTACTTGCTCGGCACCTCCATCGCGCGTCCGCTGATCGCCCGCCGCCTGATCGAGATCGCCAACCAGACCGGCGCCGACGCCATCTCCCACGGCGCCACCGGCAAGGGCAACGACCAGGTGCGCTTCGAGCTGGGCGCCTACGCGCTGAAGCCGGGCGTCAAGGTCATCGCCCCGTGGCGCGAGTGGGACCTGACCTCCCGCGAGAAGCTGATGGCCTACTGCCAGCAGCACGATATCCCGGTGGACTTCACCAGTCAGAAGAAGAAGTCTCCCTACTCCATGGACGCCAACCTCCTGCATATCTCCTACGAGGGCGGCATCCTCGAGGATCCCTGGGCCGAGGCCGAGGAGGACATGTGGCGCTGGAGCGTCTCGCCCGAGGCGGCACCGGACGCGCCCACCTATGTCGAGCTCACCTATGAGAAGGGCGACATCGTGGCCCTCGACGGCGTGCCGATGAAGCCCCATGAGGTGCTGGAGAAGCTCAACAAGCTGGGCGGTGACAATGGCATCGGGCGCCTCGACATCGTCGAGAACCGTTATGTGGGCATGAAGTCCCGCGGCTGCTACGAGACCCCGGGGGGCACCATCATGCTCAGGGCCCACCGCGCCATCGAGTCGCTGACCCTGGACCGCGAGGAGGCTCACCTCAAGGACCAGCTGATGCCCAAGTATGCCGAGGTGATCTACAACGGCTACTGGTGGAGCCCGGAGCGTCGCATGCTGCAGGCCGCCATCGACGAGACCCAGAAGAACGTCTCCGGCGTGGTGCGTCTCAAGCTCTACAAGGGCAACGTCATCGTCGCCGGCCGCCAGTCCAAGCAGTCACTCTTCGACGAGTCCATTGCGACCTTCGAGGATGATGCCGGCGCCTACGACCAGAAGGATGCCGAGGGCTTCATCAAGCTCAATGCCCTGCGCCTGCGCATCGCCGCCGGCAAGGGCCGCCAGCAGGATTGATGCCGCTGCGGGGCACCCTCAGGGTGCCCCGCCGGCACAAGGAGCCTCACCATGTTCAAGAAGCTTCTCTCCGGACTGTTCGGTGCCGGCGATGACGATGCCACACCAGGCAACGCGCCGCCTGCCGAGCCGGTGGAGTACAACGGCTACCTGATCATCTCCGAGCCGGCCAAGCAGGGTGGCCAGTATCGTGTCAGCGGCTGGATCCGCCGGCCGCTGACCGGCGACGGCGAGGAGGAGGAGGACGAGGTGCTCGAGCATCGCTTCGAGCGCTCTGACATGGTGCCCGGCCGCGAGGCCTGCGACGAGCTGATGATCAGCAAGGCGCAACGCTTCATCGACGAGATGGGCAACGACATGTTCGCCCGATAGAGTCCGTCGCGAGCCGTGCGCTTCCTGCATCGTGCCTCACCGTGGCGGGAGCTGTTCGCCGGGGATTCCCTGCCGGATCCCGCCACCCTGCCTGACCTGCTCGCGCCGCTGCGCGAGACCCTGGCAAGCCTGGGGCCCCATCCCGATCTCGCCGATGCCCACGCCTGGCAGTCCACCCTGGTGGAGGCCCTGGTGCGTCTCGACCTGCCTGGCTGGCGCATCGCCCAGCTGATCAGCGACCACAACGCCTGGCTCTATCGGCGTGCCATCCGCCTCGCCGAGATCGAGATGCGTGGCCAGGGGTGGGGGGCACCGCCGGTAGGCTACTGCGTGCTGGTGCTGGGCTCCGGTGGGCGCCACGAGAGCCTGCTGGCCCCGGATCAGGACAATGCCATGATCATCGACGACTATCCGGATGCCCGGCACGTCGAGATCGACGGCTACTTCCAGTCACTGGGCGAGCGCTTTACCGCGCGGCTCGATGCGGCGGGGATCCCCCTGTGCAGCGGCCATGTCATGGCGCGCTGGCCGATGTGGCGCAAGCGCCTCTCGGAGTGGCAGCGCCAGCTCGAGATATGGAGCGCCGAGCGGCGTGTGAAGCGGGTGCAGCAGGCCAATATCCTGCTCGACTTCACCCCGGTGCACGGTGACGAGGGCCTCGCCGAGGGACTGCGTGACTGGGTAGCCGAGCGTCTGCCCGCCGCGGGGCTCTTCCTCGACGAGATGGCCGCGCTGCTCGACGAGCAGCCGGTAGCCCTGGATCGCTTCGGCAGGCTGGCCGGTTCGCTGGAGGGGGCGCCCCACGAGCGGGCCGTCAACCTCAAGCACCAGGCGCTGCTGCCGCTGGTTGCCGCGGTGCGCCTGCTGGCGCTGCGCCATGCGGTGCGGGAGACCGACACGCGGCGGCGTCTCGTCGCCCTGGTTGCTCGACAGGCCATCGACACCGCGACCTGCCGGGCACTCACCGCTGCCCACGGTCGCCTGCAGGGGCTGCTTTTGAGCGAGCAGCGCCGCAACCTGGCCGCCGGACGCGCCGCGGACGGCTGGGTGGATGTCGCGCACCTGGGCGAGGACCAGCACCTGCTGCTGCGCCACGACCTGCAGCAGATCAGGTCACTGCAGAAGCGGGCTCGTCGCACGTAGCCGGGGGCGCCTCCGGGAGCTCCATGACCAGGCAGGCACCGCCCAGGTGGGGGGCCTCCTCCACCCACAGTCGCCCGCCCAGGTGGGCGACGATGCCGCGGCTGATGGGCAGGCCGAGGCCGCTGCCCCGGGGGCGGCCGCGTCGCTTGTCCGGCGCCTCCTCGGGGCGCTGGATCTGGTGGAACTTCTCGAACACCCGCTCGCGCTCCTGCTCATCGATGCCGGGGCCGTTGTCCTCCACCGCCAGGCGGTAGTGGGTCTTGTGGCGTACCAGACTCAGGCGCACCCGGGGCCTTGCCTCGTTGGCGAACTTGCCGGCGTTGTCGAGCAGGTTGATGATCACCTGCTCGAGTCGGTCCGGGTCGCCTATCACCGGCGCCTCCTCGAGCTCGATCGCCACCTCCAGCGCCACGCCACGATCTTCCTGCATATGGTGCACCGCATCCACGCTGTGGCGGGCCAGCGCCACCAGATCCAGTCGCTGGGGATTCAGGGTAAGGCGCCCGCTCTCCAGGCGCGCCAGGTCGAGGATCTCCTCGATCAGCCGCGACAGGCGCTGGCTCTCCTTGACCACCACGTCGAGGAAGTGGAGGCGCTTCTCCTCGGGCAGCTCGCCGCTGTCGCGCAGGATCTCGGCGAAGGCGCGGATCGAGGTGAGCGGGGTGCGCAGCTCATGGCTGACCATGGCCACGAACTCGTCCTTGAGCCGGTCGAGCTCGCGCAGGCGTTCGTTGGCGGCGCGCAGCTCCTCGCTGGCCTGGGCCAGTTCGCTGGACTTCTGCTCCAGGCGCCGGTTGATCTCCAGGGTCTCGGAGGTGGTGTCGAGGATGCTGAGGATCGACTCCAGGTCCAGCGCCTCGCCGCGTACTACCGAGTTGATCAGCACCCGCGCCGAGGCGTTGCCCAGCGCCCCGGAGAGTGCCTGCTCGGCACGGGCGATCTGGTTCGGGCTCGCGGGCGCGGCGGCGTCCTCTTCCTCGCTCGACGTGGCGTCGGCAAATACCCGGGCCGTAGCGCCCGTGCCCAGATAACGGTCGAGCAGGGCGCGCAGCTCGCCGCGGGTGGTCTGGCCGTGCCATAGCGAGGTCTGCAGCAGGTGGGGGTGCATCGCCTCGGCGAACAGCGCTGCCTGGGTCTGCTCCAGCGGCGACTGGCGACTGAAAAGCGAGACACCGACCAGCAGGCCGAGGTTGGCGGTCAGGCTCCACAGTAGCGAGTGGGTGTAGATGTCCCAGCCCTCCAGGCC
The DNA here is from genome assembly GCF_021282295.1 of Halomonas sp. G15. Classification (NCBI taxonomy): domain Bacteria; kingdom Pseudomonadati; phylum Pseudomonadota; class Gammaproteobacteria; order Oceanospirillales; family Halomonadaceae; genus Halomonas; species Halomonas sp. G15. The sequence continues at coordinate 221,609 of NZ_JAJSPA010000002.1, forward strand.
GAACAGCGCGTAGGGACGCAGCCAGGCGATGCCGAAGGGGCCCTGCTCGAGGAAGCCGGCGTCCAGCCAGCCGGACTGGGCGAAACCGGGTATCAGCAGCGTCCAGGCCCATACCAGGGTGCCGGCGATCAGCCCCAGGGCGGCGCCGCGACGATGGGCACCGCGCCAGTACATGCCGACCAGCATGGCCGGAGCGAACTGGCAGGCGGCGGCGAAGGAGACCAGGCCGATGGTTACCAGGCTGTAGGCGTCGCCGACAAGGGCGTGGTAGAGGTAGCCCATCAGCAGAATCAGCACGATGGCCACGCGGCGGATGCCCAGCAGCCAGCCGGCCAGCTCGCCGCTGGCGCTGCGGTGCAGGCGCCGGGTGCGCAGCAGCAGGGGCATGATCAGCTGGTTGCTGACCATGGTGGAGAGGGCGATGGTCTCGACGATCACCATGCTGGTGGCCGCCGAGAGCCCGCCGATGAAGACCAGCAGCGGCAGGCCCTGGAGGTCCGCCGAGAGCGGCAGGGTGAGCACGAAGCTGTCGGGGTCGGCATCGCCCATCAGCAGCAGCCCGGCCATGGCGATGGGGATCACGAACAGGTTGATGGCCAGCAGGTAGAGCGGGAAGAGCCAGCTGGCGCGGGCCAGGTGGCGCTCGTCGACGTTCTCCACCACCAGCACCTGGAACTGGCGGGGCAGGGTGAGGAAGGCGAGGAAGGCCAGCACCAGCATGCCCACCCAGCCGGTGGCGCCGCCGGGGACGGCATTCAGGCCGAGTCGCTCGGCCAGCTCGGGCGTGGCGGCGACCCGGGCGAAGAGGTCGCCGGGACCCTGGAAGAGCACGAAGACGGTAAATACCCCCACCGAGAGGAAGGCCACCAGCTTGACCAGCGACTCGAAGGCGATGGCCGCCACCATGCCCTCGTGGCGCTCGCTGGCGTCCAGATGGCGGGTACCAAAGAGGATGATGAACACCGCCAGCACCAGGGCCACCCAGAACGACTTGTCGAGCCAGAAGGGCTCGTCGGCCAGGCGCAGGTCGGCGGCCTGGGGATAGTTGACCAGCACCGCGTGGCTGACGGTGATCGCCTTGAGCTGCAGAGCGATATAGGGCGTGATGCCGATCAGCGCGATCAGCGCCACCAGCGCACCCAGGCTCGAGCTCTTGCCGTAGCGGGCGCTGATGAAGTCGGCGATGGAGGTGATGCGCTGGGCGCCGGCGATGCGCACCATCTTGCGGATCAGGAAGGGGGCCATCAGCATCGCCAGGGTCGGGCCCAGGTAGATCAGCAGGAAGCTGGGGCCGAACTGGGCGGCCCGCCCCACGCTGCCGTAGAAGGTCCAGGCGGTGCAGTAGACGGCGATGGAGAGCGCATAGACGTTGGGCGAGCCGATCAGCGAGCGGCCCTGCTCGGCGCGGCGGTCGCCCCAGGCGGCGATCAGGAACAGCAGTGCCAGGTAGCCGAAGGCGACGCCAAGCACCACGAGATCGCTGCGCATGGCCTACTCCTCGGGTGGCGGTCGATGCGTGGGGGCCGCCGGGTGCTCCATCAGCCAGGCGGCCAGGCCGATCACCAGGCCCCAGGCGGCGAACAGGTAGAGCGGCAGCCAGGAGATAGCCGCGGCGCGGTCCGGCACCAGCACCAGGGGTGGCGTGAACAGCAGCGCGGCGAGCACGATCAGTGCCAGCAGCCGTTCGCGGCGGCGCGGGGCGCTCAGCATGGCCCGCCCCTGGTGTCAGTGGTGGCGGTCATGAGGCGCAGGCGTCCTCCTTGTTGAGGGCGCTGTTCTGCAGGGCCAGCGCCTTCTCCAGGGTATCGATGCCGCGGGCCTCGAGTCGCGGCAGCAGCGAGAGCCACAGTTCGGCGGTGACCCGGGCGTCGCCCAGGGCGGTGTGCCGGGTGCCGGGCGGGAAGGCGAGGTCGTAGCGCTCGGCCAGGGTGTCGAGGTCGTGGCCGTCGAGGCTGGCATCCAGTGCTCGGGAGATCAGCAGGGTGTCGAGCACCGGCATGTCCAGCTCGATGCCGGCCCCCGGCGGCTGCAGGGCCAGCAGGTCGAAGGCGGCATTGTGGGCCAGGATCACCGCATCCCCCACGTAGTCGCGGAAGCGTGGCAGGGCCACGGAGAGGGGCGGGGCGCCGGCCACTGCATCGTCGGTGATGCCGTGGATGGCGGTGCTGGCCGGCGGGATCGGCTTGCCCGGATCGACGTAGAGATCGAAGGTCTCGCTGGCCAGCAGGCGGGCGTTGACGATGCGACAGGCGCCGATGCTGATCACGGTGTCGCCGCGGCGCAGCTCCAGGCCGGTGGTCTCGGTGTCGAAGGCGACGACCTCCAGGGCGCGCAGTGGGCGCGCGGCCAGCTCGGCATCGGGGGCCGGCAGGTCGGCGATGCCGAAGTCGTGGAATTCGGGGCGTGGCGGGGTCGCCGGAAGTGGCGCACCGACGCGTTCGGTGGCCGGCAGGGGCAGGCGCAGGCGGGCATGCTCGCCGTCGTCATCGGCCAGGCTCCAGGCGTCGCTGGCGTGCTGACGCAGCACGTCGGCCACCCGTGGGTTGAGGGGCAGTGACTCCAGGTGCTGCTGCTGCCACTCGCCGAGGCAGCGCTCGGAGAGCGGCGCACCCCGCCAGATCAGGTCGAGGTAGACCCGCTTGTTGCCCAGGCACACCTCGCCCTCCAGGGGCGTCTCGCCCAGCTTCGCCTCCAGGGTATCGAGCAGCGAGCCGAGCAGCACCAGCAGGGCGCTGGCGTCTCCCTTGAGCCAGGCCGGCATGCCCACGGCGGTGACCTGGCGCTCGGCGGGGCGACGTTCATTGAGGCTGGCCCAGAGGTCGTTGGACCACAGCGGGATCAGGCGTTCGCCCTCCTGCTGCATGCGCTCGACCAGCGAGGCGAGGCCCTCGATGTCCTCGCCCAGGCCCTGACTCTCCTCATGGATCACCCTCTCCAGCCGGCGGCGCATCTCCCCGGCCCCTTCGGGCAGGGCGGAGAGCGCATCGGCGGCGCTGGTCAGGCTGGCGCCGTGGCGGCGCAGGCGTGGCAGGCCGTCGAGCAGCTCGGCCCGGGCACCCATCTCGCTGGTCCAGGCGGCGGTGGTGTCGGTGAGCGTGAGCAGGGTCTCGCCATGGCTGCCGGGCACCCGGCGCAGCATGGCGCGCAGCCAGCGCTCACCGCTGGGGACCAGCACCTCGCGGGGGGTGCCATTGGCGGGCAGCTGGCGCAGGGCGTCCTGCAGGCTCGTGGCCGGCAGCAGGGTCTCGAGTCGCTTACCCAGCCCCAGGCTGGCATGGTCCTCGAACAGCGCCTCGGCGGCCTGGTTGAAGAGCAGGATGCGACGATGGTGGTCGCACAGCAGCAGCGGGGTGTCGAGCACCTGCAGCAACGTTTCCAGCTCCTGGCGGATACGCGCGGCGCTGCGGGCCCCCTCGGCGTGGGCGGTGGCCAGGCGCGAGCGATCGCTGCGCCACGCCTCGCGCACCCGTACCAGGTCGGGCCCGAGGGCACGCAACCAGCCCTCGGGCGGGTAGTCGTCACGGGCATCGGGGTTGGCCACCAGCCGCGCCAGTTGTACCTGCAGGTGGCGCAGCGGGGTGAACAGTTGGCGCTCCAGCAGCAGGCCGACCAGGAAGATGGTTCCGCCGCCGGAGAAGCAACCCGCCCACAGCACCAGCCTGGCGAAGCCCTGGGGCTGGAAGAGGGTGTCGAGCCACAGGGCGAAGGTGGCGCCGCCGAAGATGCTGATGCCGCTGAGCAGCAGCCACAGGCCGATGAGGCGCTGGCGGCGGGGCAGGCCGGAGGGTCGACGCGCCATCAGGACACCTCGGCGAGCAGGGACTTGACCTTCTCCACCAGCGCCTGGGTGGAGAAGGGCTTGGTGACATAGTCGTCGGCACCCAGCGCCAGGCCCTTCTCACGCTCCACCTCACGGCCGTGGGCGGTGAGCATGATGATCGGCAGGCGGGCGTGGGTCGGGTCGCCGCGCAGGCGCTCGAGGACATCGAAGCCGCTGATGCCGGGCAGGCTGATATCCAGCAGCACCAGGTCCGGTGGACCCTCCTCGATGCGCGCCAGGGCGCTCTCGCCATCCTCGGCGGTGACTACCTCGAAGCCGGCCTGCTGCATGAGGAACTCCAGCGACAGGACGATATTGGGTTCATCGTCCACCACCAGCACCTTGGCCATGACGCACTCCTGTTATTTATCGTCGTTGTTGCGGTCAGTCTAAGTGGCCGCCGATGGCCGGGCAAAGACGACCTTGGCAGGAGTCGTTGTGTGCTGCGTGCTAGGGTGACCCCATGGACAACCGGGAGAGTCGCATGATCGAAGTACACCATCTGGAGAATTCCCGCTCGCAGCGGGTCGTGTGGTTGCTCGAGGAGCTGGGTGTCGAGTTCGAGATCGTGACCCATCGGCGCGACCCCCAGACCCTGCTGGCCCCAGACACCCTGCGCGAGCTGCACCCGCTCGGCAAGTCGCCGCTGATCCGGGATCGCAGTCGCAGTGAGCGTGTGCTGGCCGAGTCGGGGGCGATCCTCGACTACCTGGTCGAGCATCACGACCCCGAGGGTCGGCTGGTGCCGCCCGGCGGCAGCGAAGCCTTCGAGCGCTACCGCTTCTGGATGCACCACGCCGAGGGCTCGGCGATGCCCCCGCTGGTGATGCGGCTAGTGTTCTCGCGGCTCGGCCAGCCGCCGGTGCCGGCTCTGGCGCGGCCGCTGGGCAGGCTGTTTGCGCGCGGGGTCGAGCAGCAGTACCTGGGACCGGAGATCCGCCGCCTGGTGGCGTTCTGGGAGGATGAGCTGGCCCGCGGGCCCTGGTTTGCCGGCGAGGCGTTCAGTGTCGCCGATATCCAGATGAGCTTCCCGGTGCTGGCCCTGGCCAGCCGGGGCGGCCTGGAGGGCTACCCGAACCTGCAGGCCTTCCTCGCGGCGTGCCGCGAGCGCGAGGCCTATCAACGCACGGTGGCGCGTATCGGCGAGTTCGGCCTCCACGCCACCTGATGCCATCCGATTCGATGGTTCTAATACTTTCGTCGCGAAAGTGGTGATTAGCCAGCGAAGCGCATGGACGCGAAGGTAACAAGGTTAGACCATTGTCTGCAGGGTCCCGTACCGAGGCCTTGCATCCTGTTCAACCCACACCCACCTGCTAGGAGTGTGCCATGAGTGCCATTCTCGTCCTGGTCCTGGGTCTTGCCGCGATGGCGGCCGGGTACTTCCTGTACTCGAAGTTCATCGCCGAGAAGATCTACCGACTGGACCCCGACTTCAAGACGCCCGCCCACGAGTTCGAAGATGGCGTCGACTTCGTGCCCACCAACCGCTATGTGCTGTGGGGCCACCACTTCACCTCCGTGGCCGGCGCCGCCCCCATTGTCGGGCCCGCCATCGCCGTGATCTGGGGCTGGGTCCCGGCTTTCCTGTGGGTGGTGCTGGGCACCGTGTTCTTCGCCGGGGTGCATGACTTCGGTGCCATCTGGGCCAGCGTGCGCAACAAGGCCAAGTCGGTCGGTGCCCTGACCGGCGATGTGGTCGGCAAGCGCGCCCGCAGCATCTTCATGATCGTCATCTTCCTGGTGCTGCTGATGGTCAACGCGGTGTTCGCCGTGGTGATCGCCGGCCTGATGATGAACTTCTCAAGCGCCGTGGTCCCGGTGTGGGGCGCCATCCTGGTGGCCCTGGTGATCGGCCAGATGATCTATCGCCGCAAGATGAGCCTGCCGATGGTCTCCATCGTCGGCGTTGTCGCGCTCTATGCGCTGATCGGCATCGGTCCCTCGGTGCCCCTGCAGATGCCGGCGGAAGTCGCAGGTGTCTCGGGTAACGCCATCTGGATCCTGCTGCTGTTCGGCTATGCCGCCATCGCCTCGCTGCTGCCGGTGTGGGTGCTGCTGCAGCCCCGCGACTACATCAACGGCCTGCAGCTGTTCGTCGGCCTGATCATCCTCTACGGTGCCATCCTGCTGCTCAACCCGAGCATGGTCGCCCCGGCCTTCAACGACAATGTGCCGGCCGGTACCCCATCGCTGCTGCCGCTGCTGTTCGTGACCATCGCCTGCGGTGCGATTTCCGGCTTCCATGGCCTGGTCTCCTCCGGTACCACCTCCAAGCAGCTCAACAAGGAAACCGACGCCCGCTTCGTCGGCTACTTCGGTGCCGTGGGTGAGGGCATGCTGGCGCTGGCCGCCATCCTCGCCGCGACCGCCGGCTTCGCCAGCCTCGCCGACTGGGAGGCGATGTACACCGCCTTCGGTCAGGGTGGCGTCAACGCCTTCGTCGAGGGTGGCGCCTTCATCATCCACAACGGCCTGGGCCTGCCCGAAGCCACCGCCGCGACCCTGCTCACCGTGATGGCGGCGCTGTTCGCCGGCACCACCATGGATACCGGCCTGCGCCTGCAGCGCTACATCTTCCAGGAGTGGGGCGAGATCTATAATCAGCAGTGGATGAAGAAGCCCGCGGTGGCCACCCTGCTGGCGGTGGGCAGCTGCCTGCTGCTGGCCTTCGGTGCCGGCGGTGCGGATGGTTCCGGTGGCCTGATCATCTGGCCGCTGTTCGGTACCACCAACCAGCTGCTGGCCGGCCTGACCCTGCTGGTGGTCACGGTGATGCTGGTGCGCCTGGGTCGCCCGATGTGGTACACCCTGGCTCCGCTGGCCTTCCTGCTGGTGATGACCATCGCCGCGCTGCTGATCCAGCTGCGCACCTTCTTCGACCAGGGCAACTACTTCCTGCTGGGCCTGGACATCGTGGTACTGGTGGCCGCGATCCTGGTGGCGCTGGAGTGTGTCTCTGCGCTCAAGCGGCTGCGCAACGAGGCGCCTGCCAAGCAGGAGTGAACGCGAGGAGAGAAGGATGAGCGACGACCGACACGAGGGTCGTGAGGCTCGTCTCGAACGGATTCGGGCCTGGCTTAGCCAGGCCCGTTTCTTCGCGGAGGAGGTCTACTCCTCCCCCTATCGGGGCGCGATAGCCCGTGCCCGGCGAGACGAGGACGACCTCTTCATGCTGCTGGTGTTCTCCGAGATGATGGGAGTTCCCAATCCGGCGGCCTACTACACCCTGGAGCTGCAGCCCCTGCTGCTGGAGCGTTTCCATGACTGGCACCGCCGCATGGGCATGGAGCGTTCGCCGCTGGATCATTTCAAGTGTTGCTGAGGCCCTTCGGGCAGTAACAAGGGGCAAGTGACAAGGAACCCCTGCCGGGAGTGATGCGGGGGAAGCATCATCATTGCTTGCAGCTTGCACCGAAAGAATCACGGAACCGCATATGAGAGAGTTACTGGAAAAGCGCCTGCTGTGGGTGGGCGGCAAGGGCGGGGTCGGCAAGACCACCGTGGCCGCGGCCCTGGCGGTGCTCGCCGCCCGACGCGGTAAGCGCGTGCTGGTGGTCTCCACCGACCCGGCCCACAGCCTCGGCGATGTGTTCGACCGCGAGCTGGCCGACACGCCCCGGCGGTTGCTGCCCAACCTCGATGCCATGGAGATCGACCCCGACGCCGAGGTGGAGGCCCACCTGGCCCGGGTCACCTCTCAGATGCGGCGCTACGCGGCGCCGGAGATGATGGCCGAGCTGGAGCGCCAGATGCGCCTGACCCGGCAGTCGCCGGGCACCCAGGAGGCGGCGTTGCTCGAGCGGCTGGCGCGGATCATCACCGATGAGGAGGCCGACTGGGACCTGATCATCTTCGATACCGCGCCCACCGGCCATACCCTGCGGCTGCTGACCCTGCCCGAAGCCATGGCGGCCTGGACCGATGGCCTGCTGGCGCATAACCGCAAGTCCGAGGAGCTGGGCAAGGTGCTCTCACACCTGACGCCCAAGCGCGGCCGCGACGTGGCGAGCCCCTTCGATGATCCGAAGGAGAACGAGCTGGCCGACCTGGACGACAAGACCCGCGATGTGGCGAAGACCCTGATCGATCGCCGGCGCCTCTTCCACCAGGCGCGGCGACGCATCGAGAACGCCGACGAGAGCGGCTTCCTGTTTGTGCTGACGCCGGAACGGCTGCCGATCCTCGAGACCGCCCGGGCCGTGGCGACCCTGGAGGAGGCCCATGTCCCGGTAGCCGGGACCCTGGTCAACCGGGTCATTCCCCCGGAGGCCGATGGCGACTTCCTCAACGCTCGCCGCGAACAGGAGGCCACCTACCTGGCACGCATCGACGAGGAGCTGGGTCACCTGCCGCGCCCGCGGCTGCCCTGGCTGCCCACCGACGTGCAGGGCATCGAGATCCTCGAGCAGCTGGCGGAACGCCTCGAGGCCGAGGGCTTCTAGCGGGTCGGCAGCTGGGTCTTGAGCCAGCTGACCCCGCGACCCAGCCACTCGTGCAGGGCCCGGGTGCTCTGGTTGAGGTGGTAGGCGCGCGGGATCCAGGCATGCAGGCCCGGCGGCGGGGCGCTGGCAAACTCGGTGGGTGCCGCTAGCACCTCCAGGCCCGCCCCCTCGAACTCCGCGCTCGCCCGGGGCAGGTGCCAGGCCTGGGAGACCAGCGCGACGCGCTCGATCCCCGCCGCTTCCAGCATGGCGGCGCTGAAGCGCGCATTCTCCGCTGTGTTGCGGCTCTCGCCCTCCAGCCAGCGTACCGGCACCCCGAAAACCTCACGCAGTGCCGCGGCCATCAGGCTGGCCTCGGCGCTGTGTTCGTCATGGACGCGACCGCCGGTTACCAGGATCGGCCAGTCGCTGCCACGCTGCAGCCAGGCCCCATAGGCCAGGCGTCGCCAGGTGGGATTGCTGGGGGCGTCGCCCCAGCCGAACTCGGGGCTCTGGTAGTCGCGGCCGCCGCCGAGGATGACGATGGCTCCCTCGCCACGCAGGGCCGCTGGGCCGGAGAGCGGCGGCGGTTCCAGCCCCTGGCGCAGGGCGTGACTCGCCACCGGGGTGGCGAGCACCAGCAGGCTCGCCAGCCCCAGGGCGATGAGCAGACCGCCTGTCAGCCGTCGGGCGCCGGCGGCGAGGCCGGCGAGGATCAGCAGGGCGTTGATGACCGGCGGCAGCAGGAGGTATTTCAGCGCTTCCATGTAGTGAACTCGTCGGGGCCTGCCGCCAGTCAATCAGGCTATAAGGGTCGATGCCAGCCTTCAGTCGTCAACGGCTGCCTGGCTACAGCTCGGTCTTCTCCTTGAACTCGCAGAGATTCTCGATCACGCAGCTGCCGCAGCGGGGCTTGCGTGCCACGCAGGTGTAGCGGCCATGCAGGATCAGCCAGTGGTGGGCATCCTGGCGAAACTCCTTCGGCACATGGCGCAGCAACTTCTTCTCCACCTCGACCACATCCTTGCCGCGGGCGATGCCGGTGCGGTTGGAGACCCGGAAGATATGGGTGTCCACGGCGATGGTGGGCTGGCCGAAGGCGGTGTTGAGGATCACATTGGCTGTCTTGCGCCCGACACCAGGTAGTGCCTCGAGGGCGGCCCGGGTCTCGGGCACCTCGCCGCCATGCTTCTCCACCAGCAGGTGGCAGGTCTTCATCAGGTTCTCGGCCTTGGTGTTGTAGAGGCCGATGGTCTTGATGTGCTCCTTGAGCCCCTCGAGGCCGAGTTCGATGATCGCCTGGGGGGTGTTGGCGACGGGGAAGAGTCGGGCCGTGGCCTTGTTGACGCCGACGTCGGTGGCCTGGGCGGAGAGCAGCACCGCGGCGAGCAGCTCGAAGGGGGTCTTCCAGTGGAGCTCGGTGGTGGGCTCGGGGTTGTGTTCGCGCAGTCGCGCGAAGATCTCGTAGCGTTTCTGGGCGTTCATGATGTTGGGTTTTTGCCTGTGCAGGATCAGCCCCGGGCGGTAAGTCGGGAAAGTGTCATCGGATCATTCAGCCGTGCCTGCTTGCTCCAGCGCGCTTCTGGCCTCGGCGAGCAAGCGTTCGGCCTCGGGGAGCTGAGCGCGGGCGGTGGCTTCTGCCTCGGCGTCACCGCGACGCCGGGCGCTCTCCAGCTGCTGCTGCACACGCTTGACGGCCTGTTCGGCGGCCTTGAGGGCCATCTGGCGCTGGCGCTTCACGACCACGTTCCCGGGAGTGGCCGCAGCTGCTGTGCTGTCGGCGCGCCGGCGCTGCTGCATCAGGCGCTTCTGGCGCTCCAGGCGCTTGTCGCGGGCCTCCCTTGCCAGACGCGCCTGGCGGGCACGGTGGCGGCGGCGCCCCAGCTCGGCACGCTGCGCCAGGTAGGCGTCGCGCTCAGCCTCGCTTTCGGCGGCCTGCCAGGCGGGATGGGGCACCAGGTCGATGCAGTCCACCGGGCAGGGCGCCACGCACAGCTCGCAGCCGGTGCACTCATCAACGATCACCGTATGCATGCGTTTGGCCGCCCCCAGGATGGCGTCCACCGGACAGGCCTGGATGCACTTGGTGCAGCCGATGCACTCCGCCTCGCGGATAACCGCGGCCAACGGCAGCTGGGCGGGCTCCGCCAGGGGCTGTGCGGGCTGGCCGGTCAGCTCGGCCAGCCGGTCGAGGGTGAACTCGCCACCGGGTGGGCAGCGGTTGATGGGCTCGCCGTCGGCGATCGCCTCGGCATACGGCAGGCAGCCATCGAAGCCGCACTTGCCGCACTGGGTCTGGGGCAGCAGGGCATCGATGGCCTCGATCAGGTCACGGCGACTCACGGTGGCTCAGGTCACCCGCTGGCCGGGCTCGGCGCCGGTGTCCGGCGAGAGCAGGTAGATACCCTCGTCGTTGGCCGAGGCCAGCACCATGCCTTCGGAGACACCGAAGCGCATCTTGCGCGGCGCCAGGTTGGCGACCATCACGGTGAGTCGGCCCTCCAGCGCCTCGGGGGCGTAGGCGGCGCGGATGCCGGAGAAGACCGTACGGCTCTCGCCGCCCAGGTCGAGGGTCAGCTTGAGCAGCTTGTCGGCGCCCTCGACGTATTCCGCCTTGGCGATGCGGGCGATGCGCAGATCCACCTTGATGAAGTCGTCGAAGGAGACCTCTGGGGCGATCGGCTCGTCGGCTAGGGGCCCCTTGGGGGTCTCCTTGAGTTTCTGTTCTTCCACCAGGTCCTCCTTGGACGCCTCGATCATGGCGTCGATCTTCTCCCGCTCCACGCGGGTCATCAGCGGCTTGAACTTGGCGATCTCGTGGTTCAGCAGCACCTCGTGGCGGCTGTGCCAGTCCAGCGACTCGAGCTTGAGGAAGTCGCGGGCGCCCTCCGCCATGGCCGGCACCACCGGGGCCAGATAGACCATCAGCTGGCGGAACAGGTTGATGCCCACCGAGCAGATATCCAGCACCTCCTGCTCGCGACCCTCCTGCTTGGCCAGCACCCAGGGCTCGGCCTCGGCGATATAGGTGTTGGCCTCGTCGGCCAGCTCCATCACCAGGCGCATGGCGCGGCCGAACTCGCGAATCTCGAACTGCTCGGCGATCTCGTCGCCGGCACTGATGAAGCGGGCCACCAGCTCCGGTTCGGCGCAGTGAGCCGAGAGCCTGCCGCCACCCAGCTTCTTGACGAAGCCGGCACAGCGGCTGGCGATGTTGACCACCTTGCCGACCAGGTCGCTGTTGACCCGGGCGGCGAAGTCCTCGAGGTTGAGGTCCAGGTCGTCGACCCGGGAGGTGAGCTTGGCGGCGAAGTAGTAGCGCAGGTACTCCGGGTTCAGGTGGTCCGCGTAGGTCGCGGCCTTGATGAAGGTGCCCCGGGACTTGGACATCTTGGCGCCGTTGACGGTGACGAAGCCGTGGCAGTTGACCGCCGTGGGGGTGCGGAAGTCGGCGCCATGCAGCATCGCCGGCCAGAACAGGGCGTGGAAGTAGACGATGTCCTTGCCGATGAAGTGGTAGACCTCGGCGTCGCTGTCCTTATTCCAGTAGCTGTCGAAGTCGATGCCTTCGCGATCGCAGAGGTTCCTGAAGCTGGCCAGGTAGCCGATCGGCGCGTCGAGCCAGACGTAGAAGTACTTGCCCGGGGCGTCGGGGATCTCGAAGCCGAAGTAGGGGGCGTCGCGGGAGATGTCCCACTCGTTGAAGCCGGCCTCGAACCACTCCATCAGCTTGTTGCGGATCTGCGGCTGGACGTGGCCGTCGTTGATCCAGCGGTGCATGAAGTCGGCGAAGTCGGGCAGCTTGAAGAAGTAGTGGGTGGAGCCGCGGACCTCGGGGGTAGCGCCGGAGATCGCCGACACCGGGTCGATCAGGTCGGCCGGGGTATAGGTGGCGCCGCACGCCTCGCAGTTGTCGCCATACTGGTCGTCGGCCTTGCACTTGGGGCAGGTGCCCTTGATGAAACGGTCGGCCAGGAACAGTCCCTTCACCGGATCGTACATCTGCTCGATGTCGCGGGTGGCGATATGCCCCTTGTCGCGCAGACGGGTGTAGATCAGTTCGCTGAAGTAGCGATTCTCTTCCGAGTGGGTCGAGTGATAGTTGTCGAAGGCCACGCCAAAGGTGGCGAAGTCCGCCTGGTGCTCGCGGCTGACGCGGTCGATCAGCGCCTCGGAGGTGATGCCCTCCTGTTCGGCGCGCAGCATGATGGCGGTGCCGTGGGCGTCATCGGCGCATACGTAGTGGCACTGCTGGCCGCGGCTCTTCTGGAAACGCACCCAGATGTCGGTCTGGATGTACTCGAGCAGGTGGCCGAGGTGGATGGCGCCGTTGGCGTAGGGCAGGGCGCTGGTGACCAGGATCTTGCGCGTGGCGTTCGTCGACATATCGGCTCTTGAATCCCAGGAAAATCAGACGCTCGATTGTAGCCGGGATGGCGCCTGACTGCACCCGGCAGGCTGGGGCATGCGGGCTATCGCAGTTACCATGGCGTCCTTTGTGGGAGCGCATATTCTGCGCGATGGCGCCAGCAGGCACCCTTGTACCACCGCGATCGCCGATAAATCGGGCTCCCACAATAGCGATGTCTCTATCTGCGATGTCCCAGCTGGTTCAGGAGGCGTCGTTGGGCTGGCGGGTGTCGTCGGCCATCAGCGGTTCGGATGGCGAGCCGGGGCGGCAGCGGTTCTGTTCTCCCGGGGTGAGGTAGGGGGTGAGGAGGGGAGCCATGCCCTTGAGTACCTGTACCGGCAGTGCCGAGGTGAAAGCAAAGTTTGCGGCGTCGCTGCCGGGGACATAGGCAGTGAGGGTGCCGAAGTGGTTGGCGCCGAGGTGGAAGACGAAGGTGGCGGTGCGGCTGCGCGCCTCGGAGTGGATCACCTGGCCCGAGGCGGTGACGGTCTGGAAGCGGTTGTCGCCGGTGCCGGTCTTGCCGCCCGCGGCGAGCGGAGTGCCGTCCTCCAGGGCAAAGCTTCTCTGCAGGCGCCGCGCGGTGCCGTCCTCGACTACCTGCCCCAGGGCGCGGCGCAGGGTGGCGGCCACCTCCGGCGCCATGACCCGCCGTGCGCGCGAGGCGTCGGCCACGAAGCGGGTCTCGTAGGGGGTATCGGCGGCGAAGTGCAGCGAGTCGATGCGTCTCGTGGGCAGGCGTATGCCGTCGTTGAGGATGATGCCGACCAGCTCGGCCAGGGCGGCGGGGCGGTCGCCGGAGCTGCCCAGCGCCGTGGCCAGCGAGGGCACCAGGTGGGCGAAGGGATAGCCCAGACGTTCCCAGCGACGCTGGATCTCGGTGAAGGCCTCCGTCTCGAGCATGGTGCGTATGCGTGAATCCCGGGCCCCGCGGTGGCGGGTTCGGAACAGCCAGCCGTAGACCTCCTGGCGAGCTTCGCGGCTGGACCGCTCGGCATCGGCGTAGTCGGCATCGGGGCGATCGATGAGGAAGCCCACCAGCCACAGCTCCAGCGGGTGCACCCCGGCGATATAGCCCTGGTCGGAGAGGCTGAGGGTGCTGGGGTCGCTGCGCTCGTGCAGAGCGGTAAGGTCGAGGTCGAGGTCGAGCCGCCGCCGGTCGTCCAGGCGCTCGGCGAGGAAGGCGGTCAAGGCGATGGAGTCACCTTCGGGGTAGAGGTAGCGGAAGGCCGCGGCCAGGCGGCGGGCATCGGGCTTGAGGCCGCCGAGCAGGGCCTCCTGGCGTGCGCTGGTGTCGAGGTGGCGGTATTTGCGCCAGAAGCGTTGCAGGAAGACGCGCCCCTCGCGGTCGGCGAAGCTCGCCAGGTAGTCGAGGCGTCGGGGGTCGTCGTCGTCCTCCAGCAGGCGCCGGCGATCGGCCTCCTGATGAATGGTGAACTGCACCAGGTCGCGCATCAGGCGCACGAAGGGCAGGTTCAGCGACTCGCGCAGCGCCTCCTCGAGGGTCGGTCGGCGGCGGTCGTCCTGGCGGCTGAAGTTGCTGAAGGTGTGGCGTCCGCCGCCGGTGAAGAAGGCCTCGTGGGGGCTGGCGGAGTAGCGGCGCTGCATGGCGCCCTCGAGCAGCTCGGCCAGGCTGATCTCCGGTCGGGCGACCAGGCGCTCGATCACGAAACGGCGGATGGCGTCCTGGCGATCCACCGGCAGGGCGCGCAGGGTCTCGCCCGGCTGGCCGGCATACTGGGCATGGAGCTCGGCGACCACTTCCAGGTAGCTGGCCAGCACGCGCAGCTTGGCGGTGGAGCCGAGCTCGAGCTTGCTGCCCTGGTTGAGGTCGAAGGGCTGGTCGCCGTTGTCGGTCTGCACGCGGACATCGAAGCCCGCTTCGCCACGCTCCAGCAGAGTGAAGCTGTAACGCACGGCGGCGGCGCTGTCGGCATCCAGCAGGCGTTCCCCGACAAGCCCCTGGGCGGCGGCGAACTCGGGGTCGGCGAGCCTGTGGAGGTGCTCGGTGACGGTCGACTGCAACTCGGCATCGAGAGTGGTGGTGGCCGAGAGGTCGAGGCGGTCCAGTTCCTGCAGTGAGACGCCCAGCAGCCCAGCCATGCGGGTGCGGGCGACCTGCAGCGTCTTGCCGGCCTCGACACGCGGGCGAATGGGGTCCTGGGCGAAGTCGCGGAACTCCAGCCGCTGGGCCCGGGCGACATCCCGAAGCGCAGGGGAGATCACGCCATGCTCGGCCAGAAGCCCGAGGTAGCTGTCAGTCAGTGCCTCGAGGGACTCTCGCCCGGCATTGAGATAGCCGCTGGGGCGGCGCTGGGCGATCATCAGCGCCAGGGTGCGACGCAGGGCCTGGCCGTGGGCCGCGGTGGGCGGCGCGGCGCTGGGCACCTCGTGCAGCAGGCGGTTGGTGGCGGCGAAGTCTGCATTGAACCAAGCCCAGAGGGCATCACCAAGGCCGTGCACCTCACCGCTGCCGGGCACGGCGGCGAGTGGCACCGTATTGAGGTAGTCCAGTGCGATATCGCGGCGGGTGCTGAGGGTCTCGGGGCCGTTGCGGTAGCTGCGAACGCTGGCCGAGACCATCTGGCGGAGCTTCTCGGTGGGCGAGTGGGTCACGCCTCCGGGGGAGTGGCGGTACTTCTCGATCTGAGTAGCCAGGGTGCTGCCGCCGGCGGACTGGCCGGGCAGGTCCAGCGCCTGGCCCACCTGGGAGAGGGCCGCGCGGGCGAAGCGTGGCCAGTCCACCGCGGGGTTGGCGTGGGGACTCTCGCTGTCCAGCAGGCCGCGGTTCTCGATGAACAGCAGCATCGCCAGTGCCACGGGCGGGATGGACTCGAAGTCGGGATAGTGGCGCTCTGGATGGCGAAAGTGGTAGAGCGGCTCGCCGCTGCAGGTGGCGACGTCTAGCCCGGCCGAGGCCTTCTCGCGGTAGGGTGGGAACAAGCCGCGCTGGGTATAGCGCATCAGCGCCGGTGAGAAGCGCGCCTGCTGCTCGATGGCGAAGTCACTCTGCAGCAGCCGGCGCTGGAAATCGGCCAGGCGGGTGTAGCCGAGGCGTGCGTCGAAGGGGCCGTGTGCCGGCGGTTGCCAGCGCTCGCTGGGCCCGGGGGCCAGCGCATAGGTGAGCTGGCCGGCATAGCGGGAGAGTTCGCGGGCCTGCCACTCCGAGGAGCGCACCTCGGCCACCACCAGGCCCGCCACGGCGGTACCGACCAGGGCGAGGACGAGCAGCAGCCAGGGCCATAGCCGGCGCCGCCGGACCTCGCGAGGCTCGGCCAGGCGTGGCGGCCGCGGCCAGCCGTCGTCGAGCAGTATCTCGCCATTTCCGGCGTCTCTGTATGGGGCCTGACGCCTGCGCCTGACCATCGTCTCGCTCCCGGGGTGACCCTTCGTGTAACGAAAGGTATCTTTCCCTCCAGCGTAGACGCTCCAACGCCAGGTGAGACGGCAAATTCAACGCACCGAGGACGCGAGGTAGACCCCGAAATGGGTGAGGCCGCGATCATGTAGATGCAGGGCCTGCATGCGACTCATCACCCCCTGGTCGCAGTAGAGGAAGTAGTGGCGGTCATCCGGCAGTTGCGAGGCGCGCTGCTGGAGCTCATAGAAGGGAATCTCCAGACGCCGTCCCGTTGGCAGGGTTAGCGGGGCCGCCTCTCGCTCCCCCTCGGGGCGGATATCGATGACGCTGACGTCCTCGCCCTCCCGGGCCTCGAGCACCTCGTCTTTGGTCTGGGCAGCAAGTGTGGCGCCAGGGGACTCGGCGAGACGATCGATGCGAGTGATCTCCGCGGCGTCGATGGCGGCATCGAGCACCGCGAAGTCGAAGTCGGCCTCGGCCGCGGCGATCTGGTCACGGCGAGCACGGGTGTGGGGGCGGCGTGAGATCACCCCGCAGTACTCCGGCATGCTCTCGGCGAAGCGCGCGGTGTCGATCTCGCGGGCCTGGGTGATAATGGTCTGCTTGTCATCGGTCAGCAGCGGGCGCAGCAGCGGCAGCTCGCTGGCATCGTCGATCAGCGCCAGGTTGGTCAGGGTCTGGCTGGAGACCTGAGCGATGGCGTCGCCGGTGACCAGCGCCGGCACCCTGGCACGCCGGGCAAGGCGCGAGGCGGCACGCACCATCATGCGCTTGAGCACCACGCCCATCATGCCGTCTGGCACCTGGCGGAGGATCTCGCCGACTACCGGCTCGAAGGGCACCGAGATGAAGTTGACCCGGTGCGATGCGCTGTAGCGCTGCCAGAGGTGGTGGGTCACCTCGCGTACGCCGCGCTCATGCTCGGGGCCGCCGAGGTTGAAGAACAGGAAGTGGGTCTTGATGCCGCGGCGGATCATCCGCCAGGCGGCCACCGGCGAATCGTAGCCGCCGGAGATCAGTGCCATGGCCTGGCCCTGCAGACCGAGGGGGTAGCCGCCGAGGCCCGGCAGGCGGCGGTCGATCAGGCGCAGCCGTTGATCCACGACCTCCACCGTCACCTTCACCTCGGGGTGCGTCAGATCGACGCGGGCATCGGGGGCGGCGGCCAGCAGTGCCGCGCCGAGATGGCGCTCCAGATCCGCCGAGGTGAAGTCATGGGAGCCCCGCCGCTTGGCCGAGACGCGGAAGCGCCGCCCGGCGATGTGAGCCTGCCAGCGCGGCACGACCTGGGCGGTGATCTCGTCAAGGTCGCTGAAATCGACCTCGCGCACCTCCTGTACTTCCTGAACGCCGGGCATCCGCGTAAGGCGGGCCTCCACCTCGTCGACCAGCGCCGCGCCGGCACTTGCGGGCAGCGAGACCCGCAGCATGTCCCAGCCATCGCGTACCGCGATGCGTCGATCCAGCGGCTTCAGGGTATTGCGCACGTTGGCGGCGAGGCAGCGGGTCATGTGTCGGCGCACGGAGCGCGACTTGATGGTGATCTCGGGAAACAGCTTGAGCAGGTAGTACATGATGGTGAGGGCTGTACAGCTCCAGTAAAAACAAGGTTTTACCATTCTACCAGAGCCGCAGTGCCCGGACACGACGACGCCCGGACGGAGCCGGGCGTCGTGGGTCTGTCGAGCGGGGAGGGCTCAGTAGAGCGCCTGCTCCTCGCCAACCACCTCGCGCAGCAGCTCGAGGAACAGCTTGTCAGCCTCGGAATGGTCGGCGGGGTCCTCCGGGATATGCACGCTGGTGGTGTCCGAGATCTCGTTGGCGATGCGTGCCATGACCGCCTGGGAATGGCCTTCCGGCAGGTGGCGACGGGCGATCTCCAGCGACTGCTCGAGGATCCTGGGGTCCTGCAGCAGCTTCTTGATGAAGCCCCGCAACTCGTTGATGACGCGCGTCTTCTGGATTTCCGATGAGGACATGGCTTTCTCCTTGTGATGACCGGCCGTGTCGATGGCCGAGACGATAGCACGTTTGCCCGCGCGGGGAGAGGCCCCGCGGTACCTGTAAGCTTTGTCCTACATCAGAAAAGCACAATCTCCTAAAGGAGTGTGTGCAATTGTGCTGGACAATGCCCCGCCCTGCGTTACGCTAAGTTACAAATACGTCATGACGCTGGATTGAGTGATCTGGTCACTTGGGGTGGGCTGAGGTCAGGCGCCTCGCGAGAGGTGGGCGTGAATGGCGTAGTCAAGCTTCAGGGGAACCTTCAGGCGGGAAAGGAAGCGCCGGTCGCGCGTAAAGATGCGTCGACTGCGGCCCGACAACAGCAAGCTCGTGTTCCGCGGGCCTCCACAGCGAGCCCCGGATCATTCATCGCAAGGGAATCGTCATGAATCGCACACTCGCAACGTCCTCCTCTCGTCGTCTGGCCGGTGCCGCCACGTTGGGTGCCGCCCTGACCCTCATGCCCATTGCCGCAGCGGTGGCCCAGAGCCTGCCGCCGGGGCTCGCCGCACCGGGCTCGGCGGACCTGACCAGCGTGGTGCGACAGGCGCTGACCACCAACCCCGAGGTGCATGCTGCCTGGAATGGGTTGCGCGCCGCCGACAACGACGTCGATGTGGCCTTCGGTAACTACCTGCCCAGCGTCGATGCCAATGCCGGTATCGGTCGCGAGTACCGTGAAGGCGATACCGGTACCCTGACGCAGCCTCACAGTGGCAGCTACGAGACCCGCTTCGCCGAGATCACCCTGTCCCAGATGATCTACGACGGCTTCGCCACCGCCAGCGAGGTGGAGCGCCTCGACCGCGCCAAGCTGGTGCGCTACTACGAACTGATCGGGGCCAGCGAGAACGTCACCCTGGAGGCGACCCGTGCCTATCTGGATGTGCGCCGCTACCGCGAGCTGGTGAGCCTGGCCCAGCAGAACTATGCCGACCACCTGCGGGTGTTCAGCCAGATCGAGGAGCGCGTGCAGTCGGGCGCCGGCCGCGGGGTGGACCTCGAGCAGATCAGTGGCCGCCTGGCCCTGGCCGAGTCCAATCTGATGACCGAGGCCTCCAACCTGCATGACGTCACGGCGCGCTTCCAGCGCATCGTCGGCGAGCTGCCCGCCGCCCAGCTGGCGCCGGCACCGGAACTCGACGACCGCCTGCCGCCCAACGTGGCCGCGGCGCTGGACATGGCCTTCCAGGGCAACCCGGAGTTCCATGCCGCCATCGAGAACATCGAGGCCAGCCGCGCCGAGCGCGAGGGCACCAAGGCCGCCTTCCATCCCCGCCTCGACCTGCGCGGGCGTGCCGGCACCTACCGCAACGACTCCGGCTACGAGGGACTGGGGGATCGCGAGCGCCAGACCATCGAACTGGTGGCGAGCATGAACCTCTACCGCGGTGGCAGCGACCTGGCCTCGTTCCGCGCGGCCAGCGACCGCGTCGAGCAGTCGATCAACCTGCGCGAGAAGGCCTGCATCGACGTTCGTCAGACCACCCAGATCGCCTATAACGATACCCAGCGCCTGCGCGAGCAGCTCCAGTATCTCAACCAGCACCGTCTCTCTATCGACCGCGTGCGCGGTGCCTATCAGCAACAGTTCGATATCGGCCAGCGCACCCTGCTCGACGTGCTGGACAGCGAGAACGAGTATTTCGAGGCTAGCCGCGCCTTCGTCAATGCCCAGTACGATGTGGCCCTGGCGGATGCCCGCACCCTGGCGGCCATGGGGCAGCTGATGAAGACCCTGGGCGTGGTGCGCGATGACATGCCGACCCTGGCCGAGATGGGCAGCGACGGCGTGGCCCTCGACCCCGATACCATCTGCCCGGCGGATGGCCCCATGGGCTTCACCCTGGCGGACTTCACCGGCGGCATCGAGGCGCCCACCCGGGCACCGGATATCACCCTCTCCGCGGACGCCCTCTTCCAGATCAACAGCGCCGAGCTCTCCGCCGAGGCGCGCAGCGAGCTCTCGGACCTGGCCGAGCAGATCCGTGGCCGCACCGACCTCGAGCGGATCTTCATCGCCGGCCATGCCGATACCACCGGCAATGACGCCATCAACGATCCGCTCTCCCAGCGGCGCGCCGATAGCGTGGCCAGCTACCTGGCTAGTCAGGGCGTGGATCGCAACCTGCTCCAGACGCGCGGTTACGGCTCTCGCGAGCCGGTGGCCACCAATGCCACCGTGGAGGGTCGTCGCCAGAACCGTCGCGTCGAGGTGACACTGGAGCGCGTCGGTGAGAACCTCGACATGACCGACTTCCGCCCCGCGGCCCTCGACGCCCTGGCGTCGCGCTCGCCCGGCAGTGCGTCCCGGGTCTTGCCGGCGCCCACGGCGGACGACTTCGCCCCCGTGGCCGGTGGTCTCTATGCCGAGATCGATGCGCTGGTGGCGGCGGAGCCGGCGAGCTACGCGCAACTGGCCCCGGGGGCTGCTTCTCGCGGCTGAGCGCCCTTTGGCCTTATGCCGGGGGAGACGGACTGTTCCCCGGTGCTCCCCTGGCCCCATCGACCTAGTGCCGGTGGGGCCATTCGATGAAAAGAGGTGTGTGTGACGCAGAGAGAGCCGCTTGAGTCATCGGAAGGTTCATCGCGTTCCGCAGTTCAGGATGAACTGCTGGAATGCCTGCAGACGGTGGCCACCTGTCACGACAGGCAGACCACCGCCGAATCCCTGACCGCCGGGCTGCCCTTGGAGCAGGGGCGCCTCACGCCCGGCGTCTTCCCGCGAGCCGCCAGTCGAGCCGGACTCTCGGCGCGGCTGGTCAAGAGCCGCCTGGTGCAGCTCAACCCGGCACTCTTCCCGGTGGTGCTGCTGCTCGAGCCGGGGCGCGCCTGCGTACTGCTGGGACTTGACCTCAAGTCACGCAAGGCCAGGGTTATCTTTCCCGAGCTGGGCGATGCCGAGAGCGAGGTAGCGCTGGATGGCCTGGAGTCCAGCTATAGCGGGCAGGCCATCTACGTGCGCCCCCGCTTCCACTTCGATGCCCGCGGCCCCGAGGTGAACCGACAGCATTCCCGGCACTGGTTCTGGGGCGTGATCCGCGAGAACCGCAAGCTCTACCGCGATGTCATCGCCGGCTCGGTGATGATCAACCTGTTCGCCGTGGCCATGCCGCTGTTCGTGCTCAACGTCTACGACCGGGTGGTGCCCAACCACGCCACCGAGACGCTGTGGGTGCTGGCGGTGGGTATCTTCGTGGTGCTCTGCTTCGACCTGGTGCTGCGTCTGATGCGCAATGCCTTCGTCGACCTGGCGGCGAGCCGGGCCGACGTCAAGCTGTCATCGTCGATCATGGCCCGGGTGCTGGGGCTGCGCATGGAGGCGAGACCCGCCTCCACCGGCTCCTTCGCGGCCACCCTGCAGTCCTTCGAGTCGGTTCGCGCCTTCATCGGCTCGGCCACGGTGGTGGCGCTGGTGGACCTGCCCTTCGTGCTGATGTTCGCCGCCATCATCGCCCTGATCGGCCCACCGCTGGTGATCCCGGTGCTGGTGGGCATCGCCTTTGTGCTGCTCTACGCCATGGCCGCCCAGGGCAAGCTGCACGAGCTCTCCGAGACCACTTGGCGGGTCAGCGCCCAGCGCAATGCCACCCTGGTGGAGTCGGTATCCCAACTGGAGACCGTCAAGACGCTGCGCGCCGAGAGCCGCATCCAGAACACCTGGGAGAAAGCCTCTGCCTACCTCTCGCGCACTGCCGCCCAACTGCGCCTGGTCAGCTCCTCGGTCTCCAGCGTGGCGCTGTGGGCCCAGCACAGCGTGGCGGTATGCGTGATCATCATCGGTGTCTACCAGATCATCGAGGGCAATCTCACCCAGGGCGGCCTGATTGCCGCCTACCTGCTCTCCTCGCGGGCCATGGCACCGGTCAGCCAGGCCGCGGCGCTGCTGGCCCAGTACCATCAGTCCTCCACCGCGCTGCAGTCGCTCAATGGCGTGATGGAACGCCCGGTGGAACGCCCCGAGGGCCGAGCCTTCGTCAGTCGTCCGGTGATCCGCGGCGAGATTCGCTTCGACAAGGTCTCGCTGCGCTATCCGGAGCAGGAGAACGAGGCGCTGCGCGATGTCTCGCTGACTATCCAGGCCGGCGAGAAGGTGGCGCTGCTGGGCCGTATCGGCTGCGGCAAGACCACCCTCAACAAGCTGGTGCTGGGTCTCTATGAGCCCACCGCCGGGGCGGTGATGATCGATGGCGTGGACCTGCGCCAGTTCGACCCCATCCAGCTGCGCCGCCAGATCGGTTACGTGCCTCAGGACGTCAGCCTCTTCTATGGCACCCTGCGCGAGAACATCGTTGCCGGCGGCGGCAGCGAGGGGGTGGATGACGAGGCACTGCTGCGGGCGATCAAGCTCAGTGGCCTGGAGGGCCTGGTCAACGGCCACCCCCAGGGGGTCGACTTGCCGGTGGGGGAGCGGGGCCAGGCCCTCTCCGGCGGCCAGCGCCAGTCGGTGGCGGTAGCCCGGGCGCTGGTCAATGACCCGCAGATCCTGTTGCTCGACGAGCCAACGAGCTCCATGGACCACACCAGTGAAGAGGTCTTCAAGGCCAACCTCAAGAGCTATGCGCGGGCCAAGACCATGGTCGTGGTGACTCACCGCACCTCGCTGCTCTCGCTGGTGGACCGCATCATCGTCATCGATGCCGGTCGCGTCATGGCCGATGGCCCCCGCGACAAGGTGGTCGAGGCGCTGCGCAAGGGACAGATCGGGAGGGCGCGCTGATGGCCACTAAGAAGGGGCCCACCGCCGAGCAGCGAGGCTTCGAGGCGATCGGGCGCTTCTCCGAGGTGGGCGGCAGGCCGTTTCGTCCCTTCATGGATCGCCTGTTTGCCAAACGCGTCACCGCGGCGCATATGAACCGTGACTGGGCCAGCGATGCCGACTGGGCCCGCCTGCAGCAGGACCCGATCCGTGCCCGCTGGTTCCTCTATGTGGTGCTGCTGGCTATCGTCGCCCTGCTGGTGTGGGCCTACTTCGCGCCAATCGACGAGGTGACCCGCGGCGCCGGCCGGGTTATTCCCACCAGCCAGCTGCAGCGCGTCCAGACCTACGACGGCGGCGTGGTGCAGGATATCCTGGTGCGCGAGGGGGAGCGGGTCGAGCAGGGGCAGGTGCTGATGCGCATCGACCCGACGCGTTACCTGGCCAACTTCCGCGAGAATCGCTCCCAGATCCAGTCGCTGCAGGCCCGGGCCGAGCGGCTGCGGGCGCTGGTCACCGATACCCCCTTCGCACCCTCCGAAGAGCTGCGCGCCCAGGCGCCGGATATCGTCGCCCAGGAGCGCGAGGCCTACGAGAGCGCCCGCGAGGAGCTGCGCGAGCAGGAAAATGTGCTGGGCGACCGTATCCGCCAGCGCGAGGAGGAGCTCCGCGAGGCGCGGGCGCGGCGCGACACCGCACAGCGCGAGGCCAACATGGCCAGCCAGGAGCTCAACCTGACCCGTCCGCTGCTCCAGTCCGGGGCGGTCTCCGAGGTAGAGGTGCTCAGACTGCGTCGCGAGGTGTCTCGCGCCACCGGCGAGCGCGACCAGGCGGCAGCGTCGGTGTCACGCCTGCAGGCCGCCGTGGAAGAGGCCGAAACCCAGCTTCGCGAGCTGGGGGCCGAGCGCCGCAACGACTGGCGCAACGACCTGAGCCAGACCATCGGCGACCTCAGCGCCCTGGAGGAGTCCGGCACCGGGCTGCAGGATCGCGTACGCCTGGCCGAGATTCGCTCGCCGGTCGACGGCGTGGTGCAGCGGCTCACCATCAATACCCTGGGCGGTGTGGCCCAGCCCGGCCAGGAGGTGGTCGAGATCGTGCCTTCGGATGACCAGCTGGTGGTGGAAGCGCGCATCGCCCCTCAGGACATCGCCTTCCTGCGTCCGGGCCAGCCCGCCACCATCAAGCTCACCGCCTACGACTTCGCCATCTATGGCGGCCTCGAGGCGGAGCTGGAGCGCATCAGTGCCGATACCATCACCGACGACAACGACAACACCTTCTATCTGGTGCGCGTGCGTTCGACCGAGGATGCCAATGCCAATCCCGAGATGGAGGTGATCCCCGGCATGACCGCCCAGGTCGATATCATGACCGGCAAGCGCACCGTGATGCAGTTCATGCTCAAGCCCGTGCTGCGGGCGTGGAGCAATTCCATGGGAGAACGATAGATGGCGACCTACTTCGTCAGTCAGGGCCACGATGAGATTCCACGCTGGCAAGAGGCCTTCCCGGATGCCCGCCTGATCCGCCCGGATGACCTCAATGCCAGGCTCGTGCGTGGCGACTGTGTCTGGGTAATGGCGGACGTGCCGCAGTGGCCGGAGCGCGTCGGTGAGCTGCAGCGTCGCGGCGCTGCTGTCGGGGTGATGACTTACTCTCCCGCCACCGCGGAGGCCTTCCTGGCGCTCGAGAGCGGGGCTCGGGCCTATGTGCATGCCCTCTCGCCCCCGGAGCTGCTGCGCCAGGCGCGGCTGGTGATCATGAACCAGGGGATCTGGGTGCCGCCGGAGCTGATGGCGCGGGTGGTGGGCGGCGCCTTCCAGGCCCTGGGCGGTGCCGGGCGCCTGCGCAGCGAGGCCCTGGCAGGGCTGACCGAGCGTGAGCGTGCCGTGGCCCTGGCGGTGATGGAGGGCTACAGCAACAAGGAGGTGGCGCGTCGGCTCGACATCACCGAGCGTACCGTCAAGGCGCACCTGGGCGCGGTGTTCCGCAAGCTGGGTGTGCGCGACCGCATGCAGCTGGTACTGCGGCTGTCACCGACCCACGAAGCGATCGCCGATACCAGCCAGTGAGCAAGACGGTGAGTACGGTCCATCTCCCACTCCCTTTTCTCCCGGCGATTGCCCCGATGTCGTGACGTAGATCAACTGCCGCCGCCTACTGTCCATCGGTCCAATATCCCGCCCCATGGTTATTGCCTAGCTTCAATGTATTGACCGGGCGTGCGTCGGCACGCCTGTTATCGCCAGAACACCCTGTAGGAGTCATACCATGACCATCGCCACCGTTACCGCCATTACCGGTCAGGCCTGGGCGCGCGACGCCGACGGCAACCTCCGCGAGCTCAGCATCGGTGACACCCTGCAGGATGGCGAGGTCCTCGTCACCGCGGATGGCGCCCGGGTCGAGCTCGACTTCGGCGACAACCTCGATCCCACCGTCATCCAAGGCGGCCAGGAGGTGGCCATGACCCCGGACCTCGGCGGCGAGGAGGCGGTGGCCGAGGAGGAGGCCAGTGCCCTCGATGAGGATCTGGAAGCCCTGCTGACGGCCATCGACGAAGGCGAGGGGGATCTGCTCGCCGAGTTGGATCCCACGGCGGCAGGTGCCGGACCCGGTGGCGGTGCGGAAGGCGGTCACAGCTTCGTGATGCTGGCACGTATCACCGAGCCCCTCAGCCCGCTCAGCTACGATTTCGGCATGGGTGCCCTCGACAGCGGCGAGTTCCCCGAGGATGAGTTCATCGCCCAGGCCGAGGAAGAGGATGGTCAGCCCACCATCGCGGTCAGTGTCACGGGTGACGACGTCGAGCTTGAGACCGCCGACTCCCTGAGCGTGGGCGAGGGTGGCGATACCGCCACCGCCAGTTTCGTGGATTCCTTCTCGGCTGTTTTCGAATTCGGTACCGATGGCCCGGGGAGTGTCTCTCTCTCCTATGGTCTTGGCCTGGCTCCCGGCGTAAGCAGTGGCGTTGACTCTGGCCTGACCAGCGGCGGCGACGAGGTCTACCTGCATGACATCGGCGGCGTGATTGTCGGTTCCACCAGCGCCGATACCGGCGCTGTCTCTGAAAGCAATACCGTCTTCACCCTTGGGGTGGACGGCAATGGCGATGTCACCCTGACCCAGTCCCAGCCGATCGACCACGACACGCCGGCTGACAGTGACTATGTCAGCGACGTCGAGACGCTGGCCGACGGTTTGGTGGTGATCACCGGTTCCGCCACCATCTCCGACAGCGATGGCGACACCGCCTCCGATAGTGCTTCGATCGACCTGGGCGGGAATATCCAGTTTACGGATGATGGGCCCAGCGTCTCTGCTGTACTCAGCGAGGCCAGTGTCAGTGTTGACGAGACCACTGCGGGCACGCCGAGCGGTTTCCCGATCAGTGCCACCAGCACCGCAGCGATCCTCACCCTCGACACCGACTTCGGTGCCGATGGTGCGGCGATCAGCAACGCCACCGTCTACGGTCTTGAGCTGAGCGGTGACGGCACTTCCGAACTTGCTACCGCCCAGGGCGACTACCCGATCAGTCTGGTCGAGACCAATGCCACCACCATCACCGGTCAGTATGTGGACGGCGACGGAGTCACCCAGACCGCCTTCACGGTAGCGATCAACGCTGACGGCACGCTGACGGTGACCCAGAATGTCGCCCTCGAACACCAGGATCCCGATGACGCCAACGACTTCCTCGACCTGGCGGGGCTGGTCACCGCTACGTTGACGGTGACCGATGCCGACGGCGATACCGATAGTGCCAGCGCCGAGATCGGCGGTGCAGTGAGGTTCTACGACGACGGCCCGACTGCGCAAACCGACACGCCGACCGAGGCGGTCACCGTGGCCCTGGACGAATCGCCGCTGCCGGATGCCGGCGACGGCATTCTCAGTGACAAGGGCGACTTCTCGGCCTATTTCA